>NZ_CP109603.1:300000-467500 GCF_025905425.1 Pseudomonas putida
CGCGGCTTCTCGGTGCAGGCGGTCGTTGCCGTAGTAGTCCTTGAGGTCGGTTTCGGCTTTGCCGATACGCACGTACGGGTCCTTGAACAGGCCCATGTCGTACTTGGCGCCAAGCACTTCGCGCACTGCCTGGTCCAGTTCGCCCTGGGTCACTTCGCCGGACTTCAGCAGCCCGGGCAGTTCTTCGCCGTACAGGGTGTCGTTCATGCTCATGTCGATGCCGGCCTTGATCGCCAGCTTGGCGGCCTCTCGGCCGTCGCGGGCGACGCCGTGGCGAATCAGTTCCTGGATGGCGCCGTGGTCGCTGATGGTGACACCTTTGAAGCCCCACTCCTTGCGTAGCAGGTCGTTCATCAGCCAGGTGTTGGAGGTGGCCGGCACGCCATTGATAGAGTTGAGCGCCACCATGACCCCGCCAGCACCGGCATCGAGCGCGGCGCGGTAGGGCGGCAGGTAGTCGTTGTACATCTTCGGCAGGCTCATATCGACTGTGTTGTAGTCGCGGCCGCCTTCCACCGCACCGTACAGGGCAAAGTGCTTGACGATGGCCATGATGCTGTCGGGGTTGGCCGGGCTGCTGCCCTGGAACGAGCGCACCATCACCTGGCCGATTCTCGACGTCAGGTAGGTATCTTCGCCGAAGCCTTCACTGGTACGGCCCCAGCGCGGGTCGCGCGCGATATCGACCATCGGTGCGAAGGTCATGTCCAGGGCGTCGGCAGCGGCTTCGATGGCCGCGGTGCGGCCGACCTTGGCGACGGCGTCCATGTCCCAGGTCGCGGCCATGCCCAGGCCGATCGGGAAAATGGTGCGCTCGCCATGAACGGTGTCGTAGGCGAAGAACATCGGAATCTTCAGGCGGCTGCGCATGGCCGCGTCCTGCATCGGCCGGTTCTCGGGCGCGGTGCGCGAGTTGAAAGTGCCGCCGATGCGGCCAGCGGCGATTTCTTCGCGGATCTTGTCGTGCGGCATCTCCGGGCCGATGCTGATCAGGCGCAGTTGGCCGATTTTTTCGGCTTCGGTCATCTGGCTGATCAGGTGATCGATGAACGCCTGCTTGTCCTGCAGAGGCGGGGCGGTGGGGGCGGCGAGGGCCACCTGACTGACAAGGCCCATGGCCAGGCCCAGCAAAGACAGTTTCATCATGGATTCCGTTGTGGGGCCTGTGCCGTATCCACAGTGATACGCGCGCGGCCGAAGTTTTCAGGCGGCTATTGTTGTACAGTTCGGGGGCGATTCTTCCAGCGGCGGATTATGCCTGAATATGTCGGCTGCCGATGGCACCCTGAATGCCCGTATTACAACAATAAGAACGATCGAGAGACCGCTGGCATGACCCCCCTCAATGAATACGATCAACGCCAGATCGCCGAAGCCATTGCCCGTGCCGAACGGCGCACCGATGCCGAATTGGTGACGGTGCTGGCCCGCCGTGCCGACGATTACGCCTACCTGCCACTGTTATGGGCTGCTGTGCTGGCGCTGGCCGTGCCTGGCCTGCTGCAGATGCTGCTGGGCTGGCCCGGTGTGCGTGGTTTGCTGGTGGCTAACGTCGTGCTGTTCATCGGTTTGTGCCTGCTGTTGCGCAACCCGCGCCTGGCCGGCTGGCTGATCCCCCGTGCCTGGCGCCGCCGGCGTGCGTCGAGCCTGGCCCGTCAGCAGTTTCGCGAGCAGAACCTGCAGCGCACCACAGGTGCCACGGGGGTGCTGATTTTCGTCAGTGAGGCGGAGCGGCATGTGGAAATCCTGGTCGATCAGGGGGTCGAGCAGTGCCTCGATGCCACCGCCCGTGCAGCCATCGTCGGCCGTTTTGCCGAACAGGTCCGCCAGGGCCGGACCTTGCAGGGCTTTGTCGATTGCATCGAGGCCTGCGGCGAGTTGCTCAGCGAACATGTGCCGCCCACCCATAGCCGCAACGAACTGCCCAACCGTTTGGTGATTCTGGACTGACAAAAGCGGGCATACGGATTGGGGGGCCAGCTCCACACCTGTAGAATGCGTGGCATTGCGCAACGCGCTCCCTGCAACTCGAGGCACCGTTTTTCATGTCCGCCAGTCCTTCCGCTTCCACTGCGCCAGATGCGCGCGCCCAGTTCCTTGAGCTGCTGAGCGCTGCCCTGCACGGTAATACCTTGGTCAAACTGGTGCTGGCGCGCCATGTCGGTGCCGATCAGACCCTGCAGCGGATCATCGCCAAGCCGTTGCAGGTCAAGGGCCAGCCCTGCCTGTCGCTGGTGTATCGCCACCAGACCCGTGACATCACCCGTAACCTGCCGCTGGAGCAGGCCGAGGCACTGGTTGCCGAACTGCTGCCTGAAAGCTTTCGCAATGCCCACCTGTTCGAGGCCGACGGCGAAGTGCAGCTGACCTTCAGCAAGAAGGGCAAGCCCATGCTCCAGCGCCACGGCGCCCAGGCGCCGCGTGAAGCGGCGGCAAGCAGCGGCCATGATCGGGAGAAAAAGCGTTACCTGGAGTTGTCGCGGCCTTTTCTGCGTGACCTGGGCGTGACCGATGCACAAGGCGCGTTGATTCCGTCGATGTCGCGCAAGTGGAAGCAGATCAACAAGTTCATCGAGGTGTTCGAGCACGCCCTGGCCAGCGCGCCGGTGCCTGCCGAGCAGGCCCTGCGCGTGGCCGATTTTGGCTCGGGCAAGGGTTACCTGACCTTTGCCATGCACGACTACTTGCGCAATACCCTGGGCCGCGAAGCCCAGGTGACTGGCGTGGAGCTTCGCCAGGAGATGGTCGACCTGTGCAACGCCGCGGCCTCGCGCCTGGAGCACCCAGGCCTTGAGTTTCAGTGCGGTGATGTGCGCAGCGTGGTGCCCGAAGCCATCGAGGTGATGATCGCCCTGCACGCCTGCGACATCGCCACCGACTACGCCATCCACACCGGCATCCGCTGCAACGCCGCAATCATCATGTGCTCGCCGTGCTGCCACAAACAGATCCGCCCGCAACTGCACAGCCCAGGGTTGCTGCAGCCGATGCTGCAGTATGGGTTGCACTTGGGGCAGCAGGCCGAAATGCTCACCGACAGCCTGCGCGCGCTGTACCTGGAAGCCTGTGGTTATGAAACCAAGGTGTTCGAGTTCATTTCGTTGGAGCACACCAACAAGAACAAGATGATTCTGGCAGTGAAGCGCAAACAGCCGGTGGATAACGGGGCGCTGCTGGAGAAGATTGCGCAGCTCAAGGGGTTTTATGGGGTGCAGGAGCATTGCCTGGAGACGTTGTTGCGAGGGGATGGGTTGATCTGAATGCGGCAAACTGGATGAAGCGCCGATAAGTCCCTTCCTCCCCGCTGGCGCTCCCAACGCTCGCTGAGCGCTGATCCTGAATGTAAGTAGGAAATTCCTCCCGAGCATCTCTCGACGGTGTTTGGCGTGAAGAAATCTGTAGTGTGGCCTGCACGTGCAAGCCATTCATGGTTGTCGTTTGACAACCTGATGGGTGTGAGTCCACACTGGAGAAAAGCTGATGTCACGCCCCAGTCATGCTGCTGAGGAACAGTAGCGATGGAATACGAGTTCACCCTCAAGTATCAACTGAACGAAAACGAAGATCCCGATGCGCTTCTGGAACGTCTGGCCAAGGCAGGTTGTGAGGACGCTTTGGTTGGCGTAGGGCAGCCCGGTCGCTTGGCACTGGCTTTTATCCGCGAGTCTTCAACGGCCAGAGAAGCCATAGAGAGCGCCCTCAATGATGTTCGTGAGGCGGTGCCGGGCGCGCGTCTGATCGAGGCGACGCCAGACCTCGTCGGGCTTACCGATGTAGCCGAAATTGTGGGCGTATCGCGCCAGAACATGCGTAAGTTGATGCTCGTACACAGCCATAGTTTTCCTGCACCTATTCACGAGGGCAGTACTTCGCTTTGGCACCTGGCCGAGGTTCTGATCTGGTTACAGGCACGCGGAAGCTACGCTATCGGCCCGGAAACCCTTGACCTGGCTCGCGTAGCGATGACGGTCAATGTTTCGAGTGCCTATGAGCGGGTCTTCGGTCATTCACCGAAACAGGCCTATTGAACCTAAGCCAGGGCGCGCCTCAACGTCGAGCAACCGGTACCTCGATCGCCAGTTCGGCCAACCCCAACGGGTGCGTGCTCGCGTCGAAAAAGTGCAGCCCAGTCGCCGGCAAATCCCCGAACCGATCAATGAAATGCTGCTTCTGATTGATCACCGAAGCATCCCCCAACGGCCGAATGGCTATCGACAAGTGACGGGGTTGTGCCTGGCGCACAGCCTCGACCAGGTGCTGGTCACTGCTGTCCAGATGCTGCCCGAATAGGCACAGGCCCTGGCTTTCCTGCGCCAGTTGGCCGAGGCACCAGCTCAGGTAGTCCGAGTGACGGATGGCGCGCAGCTTTTCGTCACTACGGTCTTCGTTGATGAACAGCGGCACTTCACCCGGAATGTTCACAGCAAAGCCATCAAGCAATTCGGCGCTTTCGGCGCTGCGTTGGCGGGTGGCGCCATCAGGCAGTTTCAGCAGGTGCAGGCCGCCATGCAGGTGCAGCAGCCGGGTGCCTTCGGTGCGGGTGCGGCGTACGTCGAAGAAGCCTTGCTCATCGAACAGTTCAGCAAAGCCTTGTGGGGCGTGCTGCACGGCCCACGGCAGGATCAGGTCGTAGTTGCTGGTGTAGATGCTGCGATAGCCACGCAGCGCCTGGTTGAGCTTGGCAAGCGCGGCTGCCGGCATCAGCGGCCATGGCAGATGCACCGTGCGCACGGCATGAATCAACGCTTCTTTGATCGAGTAGTAGCGGTTCAGCGGTGCGGTGGAGTTGATAGCCAGGGCGGCGTTGGCTCGTACGGTGGTATTGAGGGCGCTGAGCACAGGCTCGAACAGCTCCGTGGCGAGCGACTTGAACAGGGCCTGGTCGCTGATTGCCAGGCCCTTTTTGCGGCCCGCGCGTTGCGCTTGCTCGAACAGTGAGAAATAGCCGAACGGCTTCCACAGTGCACGGCTGGCGCCATTGCCCAGCAACAGGGCGTCGCAAGGGTGGCGTTGGTCGAGTTCAGGCCAAGGGGCGAGGTGAGCGTCAAGTGCGGGCATGCGGGGTCCGTTGGGCGAAGCGGAAAACGGGGCGACTTTAGCATGCCATGCAAACACCCGGTTATTGAGGCTGGCGATGGCAAGAAGTCATGTGTGAGAATGATAGGAATTCCTATTAACGACGCTCGCCTTCAATGACCTCCATTACCACGCCCTGGGCTGGCACTGCTTCGACGTTTCAGGCAGTCGTCGATGACCTGCTGGCCAACTACAGTGATTTGCGTCGCTACCTGTGCGGGCGCCTGCGTAACCCCGACGACGCCGCAGACATTGCCCAGTCCAGTTTCGCCCAGGCCTACGCCCATGCCCTGAATGCGCCGGTGCTCAATGCCCGCGCGTTGTTGTTTCAGGCCGCGCGTAACCTGTGCATTGACCAGTACCGCCGTCGCAGTACTGAACTGGCGGCGTTGGAAGACTGGCTGGTGCGGGTGGACGGGCTGAGCCCCAGCGTCGAAGACATCATGATCGCGCGTGAGCAACTGCAGCAATTGATCGCGATGATCGAGCGCATGCCACGCCTGCGCCGCGAAGTGTTCGTGCGGGTGCGGCTGTATGGCCAGAGCCACCGGGAAGTGTGCGATGCGCTGGGGCTGTCGGCCAAGTCGGTGGAATTGCACATCGCCCGCGCGGTGTTCGACCTCTCCGAACTGCGCATGGCCAGCCGTCATGGCTGAACCTGCAGCCGCACGCAAGGTACAGCAGGCCCTGGTCTACCTCGCCGCCATGCATGGTGACGACCCCGCACGGGTGCGCGAAGCCAGCGGCCAGGCACAGCGCTGGCGGCACAAGAGCGATGAGCATGAGCAGGCCTGGCAAGAGGCTGAACAGCGCTGGCAGTTGGTGCACCGCCTGGCGCCGCAACTGCGCGGCGCCCTGCAACCGCAGCCGTTCGATCCGAGCCGACGGCGCCTGTTGCGCCAAGGCGGCGCGCTGGCAGTGGTGCTGGCGGCAGGTGGCTGGTTGGGTTGGATGTGGCAGCGCACCGCAGCATTCCAGCAGGACCTGCAGACCGCACACGGCGAACAGCCCCGCAGCCTGGCCTTGCCCGATGGCAGCCAACTGCTGGTGGCGGCCGAGAGCAACCTGCGCATCCGTTTCGATCACGGCCAGCGCCAGGTGATGCTGCTGCACGGCAATGTCTTCTTCGACGTCGCCCATGAGCGCTGGCGGCCTTTCCACATCAGCACCCGGGTGGGCAGTGTGCAGGTGTTGGGTACGGCCTTTACGGTCAGTGACCGGGGCGACCGGGTATTCGTGGCGGTGGCCCGCGGCCGGGTGCAGGTCCGTGACCTGCACGGTGGTGAACGTACCCTTGGCGCGGGGGAACGTGTCTGCATCGATGGCCAGGGGCATCTGGGCAGTCTGCATGCACAGGGGCAGCTCGGCCCGGACAGGGACCATTGGCAACGCGGTTGGTGGTCTTACACTGATCAGTCGCTGCGTGAAGTGATCGGCGAACTCAACGCTTATCTGGCGCAGCCCGTGCTGCTGGCGCCGGAAGTCGCCGAGCTGAAGCTGACCGGAAGTTTCCCCAGTGACCAACCCCAGAAGCTGCTGGACGCTTTGCCACGGATTCTGCCGGTGCGCGTGAGTGAACGGCAGGGCAGGGTGGCGCTTTTGCCCCGCTGAAAAAGTTTTGAGGGGTAAGGCGCTGGAGCGGCGTCATCAACGGTGAACCCCTCCAAGAGCAAGGACCCTTCATGTCGTTCGCCACCACCCGCTTATCTGCGCCGCTGCGCCACCTGGCCCTGGCCTGTGCATTGGGCAGCCTGTTGTCGCCGGGCATGGCCCTGGCCGACAGCCAGCCATTGGCCCTGGATTTTCCGAGCCAACCGCTGGAAGCCACCGTGCATGCCCTTGCCCGGCAGTCCGGTGTGGCCATTGCTGCCGACAGCCGCGTACTGGCGGGCCGCAATGCTCCGGCCCTGCATGGGCGCTTCAGCGTGTTGCAGGCCCTGCAGCAGTTGCTGGTCGGCACCGACCTGGTGGCCGAGGAGCAGAACGGCGTGGTGATCCTGCGCAGCACCGCTGAGGACGGTGCCCTGACCCTCGGGGCCACCAACGTCAACGCTGCCGGTTTCAACAGTGACCTGCCCGAGACCTACAGTGGCGGCCAGGTGGCGCGCGGTGCACGGCTTGGCATGCTGGGCAATCGCGACATCATGGACACGCCGTTCAACATTACGGCCTACACCGCCAAGACCATCGCCGACCAGCAGAGCGGCACGGTTGGCGCGGTGTTGCGCAATGACCCGTCGATCCGCTTCAGCACGGGCGAAGGCCATGCCTACGAAAACTTCATGATCCGCGGCTATGGCCTCGAATCGTCCGAGCTGGCCGTGAATGGCCTGTACGGCCTGGCGCCGGATGGTCATGTGCCCACCGAATTCCTAGAACGGGTCGAGGTGCTCAAAGGCCCGAGCGCGTTGCTCAGCGGCATGGCGCCCAATGGTGGGGTGGGCGGCAATATCAACCTGATTCCCAAGCGCGCCGGCGATGCGCCGCTGACCCGCTTGACCACCAGCTACGTATCCGATGGCTTCTTTGCTCAGCACATCGACGTGGGCCGGCGCTCTGAGGACGGACGTTTCGGTATTCGTTTCAACGGGGTGTACGGCAGCGGCGACACCGGTGTCGACAAGCAGTCCAAGGACCGCACCTTGGCCTCGCTGGGGCTCGATTACCGAGGTGACGATTTCAAGCTGGAACTGGATGCCTACGAGACCCATGAAAAACTCGATAACGGCAGCCCGATGATGGCGGGCTTCAGCGAGCTCGGCTACGTGACCAAGGCGCCCAAGCCCGACACCAACGTGCTCGAAGGCATCTATGCCAAGCAGGTCAGCAAGGCGCTGATGCTGCGTGGTGAATACCAGCTCAACGACGACTGGACGGCCTTTGCCAGTGTCGGCGGTGCGCGCACTTACTACGACGGTTTCCTCAACGGCACCCGCATCCGGGTGCAGGCGGCCGATGGCAGCGCCAAGGGGCAGACCTACAACCAGGCCGGCTACACCCACAGCTTGTCCGGCGAGGCGGGCCTGCGCGGCAACTTCATGACCGGCCCGGTTACCCACCAACTGGTGTTCAGCACATCCTTGCTGCACCAGGACATCGGGCGTGCGCCCACGGTTACCGGCCCGACCTACGACACCAATCTGTATCGCCCGGTAAAAGGGGTGATCGCCGGTGATCACGGCTCCAACGTCAAGACCGGCGACAATACCTTGTCCAGCTTTGCCTTGGCCGACACACTTGGCTTCTTCGACGAGCGTGTGCTGCTGACGCTGGGCGCGCGTGCCCAGCGGGTGCGGCAGAAGATGAGCAAGCCAACGGCCTATGACGAACGCAAACTGACCCCAGCCTTCGGCATCGTGGTCAAGCCTTGGGATGCGCCAGTTTCACTGTACGCCAACTACATCGAAGGCCTGACCCAGGGTGGTACGGTGACCGAAGTGGGGGCGCTGAACAAGGATGAGCAGTTCGCGCCGTACGTGGCCAAGCAGATGGAAGCGGGTGTGAAGTGGGACCTGGGCCGGTTCAGCCATACCCTGGCAATGTTCCAGATCGAAAAACCCAGCATGGTCAAGAACACCCGCGGCGACACCTTCTGGTACACCGATGATGGCGAGCAGCGCAACCGTGGCGTGGAATGGAACATGTTCGGTGAAGCAGCCCCTGGTGTACGCCTGCTGGGCGGGGTGACCTACACCCGAGCCGAACTGAGCAAGACAGCCAACGGCACCCTGGATGGCAACACCGCGCGCGGTGTGCCTGCCTGGTCGGCGAACCTCGGCGCCGAGTGGGACCTGCCCTGGGTCGAAGGCCTGACCCTGACGGCGTTGGGTATCCACAGCAGCTCGCAGTACCTGGACGACGAGAACACGCTGAAAATCCCACAATGGACGCGCTACGACCTGGGCGCGCGCTACGCCACCCGTGTACTGAGCAAGGATGTGACGCTGCGCGCGAGCCTTGAGAACGTCGAGAATCGCGCGTACTGGGCAGGGGTGTTCAACCCAGGGTATGCCACCGTCAGCGAACCGCGCACCTTGAAGCTGTCCGCCAGCGTCGACTTCTGAGGTGAGCATGGACCGCATCACTCATCTCAGTTGCGCCGTGCTGTTGGCCTTGACCTGCGCGGCTACAGCGCAGGCGGCAACAGGCCCTACGCTGCAGCCCGGTCAGACTGTAAACGGCCAGGCTGTATCGGCAGACAGCGCGGTCTGGCGCGTTGCGCTCAAGGCGGGCGACCTGGTGCGCGGCCGGGTCGACGGCGACGTCAGCCTGCGCCTGCTGGACCCGCAGGGCAGGCCCCTGCGCTTGCTGATCGACGGCCAGGACCAGCCCCGCGCGTTCATCTTTGTCGCCGACAGCCCGGGGCCATACGGCTTGCGTGCAGAGCCACTGGACGGGCGCGCGGGCGCCCCTTTCAGCCTGCGTCTGGACCAGGTGCTGGCGCTCGCCGAACAGCAGCAAAGCGCACCACCGCTGGCCAGCCCGACCCTGGCCCAGTTGGCCGGGCAGCTTGCCCAGGGCGGCGATACCGAGGCCTTCTGGCACGCGCGAAAGGCCCAGGGCACGCCGCTGGTCGAGCTGCTACCGGGCCAGCCGCAGCTGCGTCTGGTGACCTTTCTGTGGCGCGGCGCCCAGCACAATGTGCGCATGTTCGGCGCGCCCTCGGGCCGCCACGAAGCGCTGCAACGGCTGGGCACCAGCGATGTCTGGTACGCCAGCTTCGAAGTCCCGGCCAGTACCCGGCTCAGCTACCAGATGGCGCCTGATGTACCACGGTCGGATGATCGCCGGGTGATTCTTGCCACCACGCGCCGCGATCCGCTCAACCCTGCCACGTTCGCCGACAGCAGCGGTGATCCGTGGCTGTCGCGCTCGCGCCTGGAGCTGGCGGATGCACCACCACAACCGTGGGTAGCCGAACGGCCGGGCATCGCGCGGGGCACGCTTGAGCGCAAGCGCCTGGCCAGCGACGTGCTGGGCAACGCGCGCGATGTCTACTTGTATCGCCCGGCTGCTGCAGGCCAGGCCTTGCTGGTGCTGTTCGACGCCCATGCCTATACCCGCCAAGTGCCTACACCGACGATTCTTGACAACCTGATCGCCGATGGCCTGATCCCGCCCACGGCAGCCATCATCATTGCCAACCCCAGCGACCTGAGCCGCCAGCAGGAACTGCCACCCAACCCACGGTTCGCCCGCTTCATGGCCGAAGAACTGATGCCCTGGGCGCGAGAACAAGGCTTGAGCGCACCCGCAGCCAGTACGGTGATCGCGGGCTCCAGCTATGGGGGGCTGGCCGCTTCCTACCTGGGCCTGAAGCACCCCGAGTTGTTCGGCAACGTGCTGAGCATGTCGGGGTCGTACTGGTGGGCCAAGGACGGGGAAGAGGCGGGCTGGCTGACCCGCGAATACGTCAAGGCAGCGCCCAAGCCGCTGCGCTTCTACCTGCAATCGGGGCTGTTCGAAGGGCCGACGATTCTGGATACCAACCGCCACCTGCGTGATGTACTGCGTGCCAAGGGTTATGCGGTGCAAGCGGTGGAGTACCCGGCGGGGCATGATTATCTGCAATGGCGCGGGTCACTGCCGTGCGGCTTGATCAGCCTGATTGGCAGGCAGGGGGAGACAAGTTCTCAGGCGTGTCGGCGGAAGTAGTCCCAAGTGCATGCTCAATACGCCAAGGCCTTGAGTACATGTTCAGGGTCGTTGCGAATCGCCCGCAGCAGTGCTTTGGCGGGGCCAGTAGGCTCTCTGCGACCTTGCTCCCAGTTACGCAAGGTCGCAACCTGAACATCGATCATCTCGGCAAACCGAACCTGAGAGAGGCCCGTTGACTTGCGGATGCTTCTGACCTGCAGCGCATCGACCTCGAATACACGGGAGGGCACCTGCCTTCCTTGGACAATGTCATCCATCTGCTGAACGCTTTCCATCAGCTCTTCAAAGAATCGGCTCATGCATGCCTCCAGTTTTCGATGATTTTTTTCAGGGCTTTTCGCTGTTCAGCGGACAAGTCAGGCTGCTCGTTCTTTGGGTAGATGTAGAGCATTGCAATCTGTGATTTGCTAATGAAATGGTAATAGATGACCCTGGCTCCGCCGCGTTTTCCATGCCCATTAGCAGCGATGCGCACCTTGCGTAGCCCACCGGTTCCTTCAATCAGGTCTCCAGTGTCAGGTTGGGCCATCAGCCTGATCTGGAGAAGGCGGTATTCGTCATCCTCAAGGAGGTCTTTCACACGCTTCGTGAACAGAGGAGTTTCAGTGAACAGCATAGCAGGGTGTACGCCATTGGCGTAGTCGCTGGTTGCCCAGCTCTACAGGGGTGAGGAGATCCCGTCGCATCATCAAGCGTGGGTTAGCGATGCTAACGAATGGTGCTTCAATGGACGGATCGTCTCTTTCCCGCAGGCATGTAGTCTTTTTCTTTAATTAGCTGCTACAGCACGACTCCTATTCCGCCACACCCGATACGCGCGGATCCCGGCCCGTACCGAGCCGAACAGCAGCTTATCCTCCATCTCCCGCGCCATCCCCGAGCGCACCAGCATGCGCAGGAAGGTGCCGCGGGCGCGGGCGATGGCAAAGAAGATGCCTTGGGCGGCCAGGGTGTCGCGGACTTCGCGCAGGGCGGCAATGCCGCTGACGTCGATGCTGGTCACCGCTTCGGCATCGAACAGCACGGCCTTGGGCTGGGCCTGGCTCTGCACCGCTTCGAGCAGGCGCATCTTGAAGTAGTCGGCGTTGAAGAACAGGATCGCGTCGTCGAAGCGGTACACCACCAACCCCGGTACGGTGCGGGCGTCCTTGAACTTGCGAATGTCGACCTGGCCCTCGGTGCCCGGCAGCCAGCCCAGCACCGCGTCGGTGGGCTGGTAGATGCTGTACAGCAGGCGCAGGATCGCCAGGGTCACGGCAAACACGATGCCCGGCAGCACGCCCAGGCCCAGCACGCCGACCGTGGTCAGCAGGCATAGCCAGAACTCGAAGCGGCTCAGGCGCTTGATGGTCTTCAGCGACTTGATGTCGATCAGCCCCCAGCCTGCCATCAACAGCACGGCACCCAGGGCCGCTTGAGGAATCCAGGCCATGGGGGCGGTGAAGAACAGCAGGATCAGGGCGATCACCAACGCGGCGATGATGCCTACCAGTTGGCTCTTGCCGCCGACCATGTCGTTGACCGCGGTGCGCGAGTCGGCGCCGCTGATGGCAAAGCCCTGGGACATCCCGGCAGCCAGGTTACTCACACCGAGCGCCACGAATTCATGGTTGGCATTGATGGCATAGCCGTGGCGCGCGGCAAAGCTGCGGGCCGTGAGCATGGCGCTGCAGAAACTGACGGTGGCGATACCCAGGGCATCGCGCAGCAGGCTCTTCATTTCGGCCAGGTTGCTTTGCGGCCAGGCCAGTTGCGGCATGCCGGCCGGTACCGGGCCGAGGATGGCGACACCGAAGCGGTCCAGGCCGAACAGACCCACCACCACCGTGAACAGCGCCACTGCCACCAGCGCGGCCGGCAACCTTGGGTAGCGCTGAGGCAGCCAGATCAGCAGCGCCAGTGCGGACAGGCCGATGGCCAGGGTCACCACGTGGATCTCGCCCAGGCGCTGGAGGAAGTTGACCAGGCTCAGGATGAACCCATCACCCTCGATCTTGAACCCCACCACCTTGGACAACTGCCCGGCGATCAGGCTCAGCCCAATGCCGTTGAGGTAGCCGATCAGGATCGGCCGCGAGAAGAAGCTGGCGATGAACCCGGCACGGGCCAGGCCGGCGCCGATCAACATCACGCCCACCAGCACGGTGACGATCACCGACAGTTCGGCAATGCGCTGTGGGTCGCCCAGCGCCAGTGGTGCCACGGCGCCGGCAATCATCGCGCAGGTGGCAGCGTCCGGCCCGACCATCAGCTGGCGCGAGCTGCCGATCAGCGCATACACCATCATCGGCAGCACGCAGGCATACAGGCCATATTGCGGTGGTAGGCCGACGATCTGGGCGTAGGCGATGGCGATGGGGATCTGGATAGCGGCTACCGACAGCCCAGCCTGCAGGTCGGCGTGAAACCACTCGCGGCGGTAGTGCAACAGGTTGGCGAGGCCGGGTAGCCAGCGGGACAGAAACATGCGCGGTCCTTTCGAAATGTTTCACGAATCCGGTAAGCATATGCGCTTCAAGCCGTTTCGCTTGCAAGCGGATTCGTCGGTCGCGCATTCAAGCGCAGCGGCCGGGAAGTGGCCATGGGCCAGATCAAGAGAAGGGCATGAAAACCGACAGGCAGAAACGAAAAAAGGAGCCGAGGCTCCTTTTGACAGCGATGACGTTGCTGGAACGCCATGCGGGAATGCGATGTGGAGCGGGTAGAGGGAATCGAACCCTCAACTAAAGCTTGGGAAGCTTTCGTTTTGCCACTAAACTATACCCGCGTCTGCGTTCGACTTTTTACCAGAACCTTCCACGAATTAGAAGCCCAAGTTATAAAAAAGCTTGTCGGCGACCCATAACCTGCGGGTAGAGGCTACAGGACGCCGAGGCGCTCAGAGGGCCAGTGCATGCTGCCCCTGTACGTGCTGGTAGCGTTGACGTGGTTCACGCTCGGTTGGCTTGAGGAAGCCCAGCAGCACGCTGCGGGTGTCTTCGCAGGCAGCCTTGGTTTCCATGTCGAGGAAGTGGCCAGCATCGCGGATCACGCTGAAGTGGCTCTTGCCCACATGGCGACCAAACTCTCGGGCATCTTCGGCGGTGGTGTACTCGTCGCGGTCGCCGTTGATGAACAGCACCGGGATGTCGATGTTGCGCGCACCGCTTAATGCCCGTTCCAAGTCATGTTGCAGCACTTCGTTGATGTGGAAGTGCATCTGCGCGTACTCGTGGCTGTCCAGGCTGCTCACGTGGCGATAGTTGAAGCGCTTGAACAGCGACGGCAGGTGTTTGCCGATGGTGTCATTGACCAGGTTGCCGACCTGATAGCGGTCGCAGGCGGCCAGGTACTGGCAGCCCCGATCCAGGTAGTCGCGCATCGGTTCGTTGATCACCGGCGAGAACGAGCTGACCACTGCCTTCTTCACCCGCCGCGGCTGGTGCGCCAGCGCCAGCAACGTACTCGCACCGCCCCACGAGAACGACATCACGTGATCGGCCTGGAAGTGCTCGATCAGCTCAAGGAGGATATGCGCCTCGGTCTCCTTGGTGATCAGCCGTTCCTGGCGATTGTGCGGTTTTGACTTGCCAGCGTACGGCTGGTCGAACAGCACGACGTTGAATTGCGGGTGCAGGTTACGCACCGTCTGGGCGAACGAGGCCGTGGTGGCCAGCGATCCGTTGATCAGGATGATCGTCTTCTCGGCCGCATCCGCGCGATGGAACTCCGTGTAAACCCGATACTGACCTTGGATATCAAGTACAGCGATTTCTGGCCTCATGTCATCGACTCCTGGCGCAAAAAGGGTATTCGCGTCACCTAGGGTGCACGTTCTTTATGACAGGTAGGCATTTGCCTTGAAGAGTAACCGGGGGCCCAGTGTCGATCCTTGGCACACGTGTCGACGGTATTGTTTTTGGCGGGCAATTTACCGTGCCCCAAGGCATCTAGGCCTTGGGTAGCCGGCAAAAAGGTGTCTTCGACTGCGAGCGTGACTCGTGAGTCACATGCAGACTGACGATTTGGATTCAAGCAGTGGCTTGCGGATCCCGCAAGTGCCGTTCGGGGGAAAATGTGACTTGGACCGCTGGGCGGTCGTGTGACACGGCCAGTGTTGTCTTTTCTGGCCTCTTCGCGGGCGAGCCCGCTCCCACAGGAGCTCCACAGCTTTGGAAGCTTGTGCAGTACCTGTGGGAGCGGGCTTGCCCGCGAAGAGGCCGGTACAGGCAACCTAGACCGAAGCGATTTCCTCGGCCGTCAACGCCCTGAATGCCCCCGGCGCCAACGCCGGATCCAGGCAAATCGTGCCCATGCTCTCGCGGTGCAACCCCACCACCTTGTTGTTGAAATGGCCGAACATGCGTTTGACCTGGTGGTACCGCCCTTCGACGATCGCCAGCCGCGCCTGGCGTGGGCCGAGGATGTCGAGTTGGGCGGGCAGGGTGGTGAGGTTTTCGAAGGCGAAATACAGGCCTTCGTGAAACGTGGCTGCATAGTGCTCGCCAATCTCGTCCTCGGTCTCGACCAGGTAATGCTTGGGCAGTTTGGTGGTTGGCTGGGTCAGGCGACGTGACCATTGGCCATCGTTGGTCAGGATCAGCAGGCCGGTGGTGTTGAAGTCCAGGCGCCCGGCAATGTGCAGGTCGTCGCGCAGCTCGGCGGGCAGTAGCTCAAGCACCGTGCGGTGCTGGGGGTCCTGCGTGGCGCTGACGCATCCGGTCGGTTTGTTGAGCATCAGGTAGCGTGCTGGGCGCCCAGCCTGCAGCAGTTGCTCATCCACTTCGACGCGGCTGAACTCACGTACTTCCGTCAACGGGTCGGCCGCCACTTCGCCATCGACCCGCACGCGGCGCTGCACCAGCAGCAGGCGAACATGCTGACGGTTGTAGCAGGGCAGGTTGGCAAGAAAACGGTCGAGGCGCATGGCGAACAGGGCTGAAGTAAAAGGCCGCGCAGTCTAACGCTTTGCACCGGGCGGCGCTGCCTGCAGTTGTGCTTCGACTGCGGCGCAGCGCGGGCACAGGCAGGCTTTGTCACGCAGCTCGGCGGGCAGGGCCTTAAGCACTGCGGGGTCGATGGTCACGCTGTAGCACCAACAGGCCTGCGTGGCGCTGCGAGGGTCGGCCAGGCTGCACTGGTTGAGGGCGCCGCAGGCGGGGCAGTGCTGGCTGTCATTCATGGTCGGGTCCAGGGGCTTCAGTGCAGACGCGGTTGCGGCCGGCCTGCTTGGCCCGATAGAGCGCACGGTCGGCGCGGGTCAGCAGGGCATGCAGGGTATCACCCGGTTGCAGGCTGCTCAGGCCGATACTGGTGGTCAGGCGCAACGGTTGGTCGTCGTAACTGAAGGTCAGTTGTTCGGTGCGGCGGCGGATTTTCTCCGCCACATCGATGGCTGGCCGGCCTTCTGCCTCACGCAGCAGCACGATGAACTCCTCACCGCCCCACCGGCACAGTATATCCGACTGGCGCAGGCTGCCCTGCAGCACATTGGCGAACTGGCGCAGCACCTCGTCACCTGCCAGGTGGCCATGGGTATCGTTGAGTGCCTTGAAGTGGTCAAGGTCGATCAGCAGGGCCACCAGCGGGCCGCTGTCGCGCTGGGCTTCATGCAAGGCCTGGGCGGCCAGCAGGTCGAAGCTGCGGCGGTTGGGCAGGCCGGTGAGGCTGTCGAGGGTGGCCAGGGCCTCGGTGCTGGCCTGGTGGCGCTTGACCATCGCATGCACCAGTGACAGCACCACCAGGGTGATCATCGTGCAGATCGCCAGGTTCAGGTACAGGGAGTGGCGGATGCGGTCCAGGGTACCGGTTTCGCGCTTGTCCACCAGCAGGTACCAGTCCAGCTCTGGCAGGTGGCGCACATTGAGAAAGTGGCTGTGGTTGTCGCTGTCGCGGTATTCGTGGCTGCCCTCGCCAGGTACGGGTTGCTGGGCAAGCAGGTCGCTCAGTTCGGGGTTGTCGCTTAGCGGCTGGCCGACGCGCAGGCCGTGGGGGCCACCCTCGGCGCCGGTCAGCAGGACCCTGCCCTTGGCGTCGGTGAACAGCACCGAGCGTTGGTAGCGCCGCTGGTATTCATCGATCAGCTTGACCACCGACGACACGCTCAACCCCACCCCGGCGGCGCCGATGAAGCGGTGTTGGTAATCCAGCACCTGGTAGTTGATGAACACCGTCAGGCTGTCCTGGTTGGCCATGTCCAGGTCGACATTGATCTCGTAGGGGGCCTTGAGGTCGCGCAGGCGGAAATACCAGGCATCGCGCCAGGCGCCTGGCTGGATCTGTTTGAGCACGCCCTTGGCCTGGTAGTAGGTGAGGCTGCGGTCGGAGACGAAAAACGAGGTGAAGGTGTCCTGCTTGCCCATGATCTCGCCGAGGTAGCGGGTGATGCGCTGGTTATCCTGCTCACCTGACAGCACCCAGTCCCGCAGAAAGGTGTCCTGGGCCATCATCGAGGCGATCAGCACAGGGCGGATCAGGTCTTTCTGGATTTCCGAATAGACCGTGTCGGAGGTCAGTGGCAGTTCGGTATTGACGATGCCATCACGGATGGCACTGCGTGAGGCGAAATAGCTGAGCAGGGAGGTGGCGAGAAAGCCGCTGGCCAGCAACATCAGCAAGGTAATGATCAGCGAGCGCTGGGAAAACAGAGCGGAACGTGCAGGCATGATCTTCCCGTGATGTGTGCCGAGGCGCTCATTCTAGTGAGATGACCGGCAATTGACTGCAAGTTTTTCAGGGTTATCACACATGTTTCAAATTATTGCAAAAATGGCACTGCACCCAGGTATGACGGTCTTATTCAGTGTCGATGAACGCGTTTTGCATCGATGCTCGCCAGCGCCGCTGTTCGGGCACTCCAGCGGTCCAGGAGGCCGCCATGTCCTATCGAATTCTGTTGATCGCCCTGCTGGGTCTGATGACGTCTGCCTGTGCCCCTTACTACGGTGGCGGGGGCTACTACCGTTCGGATTACTACTCCACCGACCGCTATGTATCGCCGGGGTACTACCGCTATGACCGCTACTATGTAGCGCCACAACCGCGCTACTACTACCAGCCAGCGCCTCGCTATTACCGCCCGGCGCCAGTGCCGCAATACCGGTCCCACCCGCAGCCTGGGATGAACCAGTGGCACGGCAACCCGCGCTATGACTATGGCAATCGCCAGCGTTATGACTACGGGCGCGACCGTGATCGCCACGACTATCGCAATGGCAGCCAGCGGTATCAGAACGACCGTTGGCATTCCAATGGGCACGGGGATCGTGACCGCAGGCCGGACGGCGGCCGGGGGCAGGGCCGCAACTGGCAGCGGTGAAGTGACAAAAGGGGCCGCTCAGCGGCCCTTTCTGTTTGTGCTCAGCCCAGATCCGCCAACGGGTGCCGCCCTTCCCAGACCTTGGCAAAATGCGCCTCGACCACCGCCGCCGGTACCTGCGCCACATCCGGCCAGTGCCAGCGCGGCTGATTGTCTTTGTCCAGCAGGCGTGCGCGCACCCCTTCGCTGAACTCCGGGTGGCGACAACAGTTCAGGCTCATGCTGTATTCCATCTGGAATACCTGCGCCAGCGACAAATGCCGCGCACGACGAATCTGCTCCCAAACCAGGTGCGCAGTCAGCGGGCAACCCTCGTGCAGCCGCCTGCCCGCGTCGGCCAGCACTGGGTCATCATGGTATTTCAGCCCTTCCAGTGCACGCCAGGCTGCGGCAGGGTCGGCAACGTCGAGCAATTGATCGATTTCCTGCCGGCGGGGCAGCCACTGGGCTTCGGGCAGTTCGGCGCAGGCGCGGTGCTGTTCGGCCTTGAACAGACTGTTCAGCTGCGCCGCAGTTTGTTCCTGCCAGTTCATTTGCAGCAGTTCGTCGATCAACGCGTCCTGTTGGCGTTCGCCCAGGAAGCGATCGGCCAAGCCTAAGTCCAAAGCGTCGTGGGCGTTGATCGACGCGCCCGTCAGCCCCAGGAACAACCCGAGCTTGCCTGGCAAGCGGGCAAGGAACCAGCTGGCGCCAACGTCCGGGTACAAGCCGATGCTGATCTCGGGCATGGCCAGTTGGCTGCTGGGTGTGACGATGCGTACGTTCGCGCCTTGAAGCAGCCCCATACCCCCGCCGAGTACATGCCCATGCCCCCAGCACAGCAGGGGCTTGGGGTAGGTATGCAGGGCGAAGTCGAGGCGGTACTCGGCGGCGAAGAAGGCGGTGGCCAGCCACGGCACGCTGCCGGGGTGTGCCTGGCAGGCCTGGGCCAGGGCGCGCACATCGCCCCCGGCGCAGAACGCCTTGACGCCATTGCCGCGCAGCAGCACGCAGACGATTTCGGGGTCACGGGCCCAGGCATGCAGTTGCTCGGCGAGCACTTCGATCATCCGCAGGTTCAGCGCATTGAGTGCCTTGGGCGCATCCAGGGTGGCAATGCCGATGTGGGCGCCATCAGCACCGGTGAGTACCTCGCAATGAATAGACATGGACTACCTCTCGCAGGTCATCGCACAAAGTATGGCCTGCCTGGGCGATCATGCCGGTCGTCGGTCGGATCGTTTGACAAGCGGGAGTGGCTTACCTAGTGTCGCGCCATTGTTTACGGATGGCCCCATGACTGACGACGATCGCATCAAACTCGAACCCAGCTGGAAAGCCGCATTGCGCGACGAGTTCGACCAGCCCTACATGCATCAGCTGCGTGAATTTCTGCGCCAGGAGCACGCGGCCGGCAAAGAGATCTATCCGCCCGGCCCACTGATTTTCAATGCGCTCAATTCGACGCCGCTGCAGCAGGTCAAGGTGGTGATCCTCGGCCAGGACCCCTATCACGGCCCAGGCCAGGCCCACGGCCTGTGCTTTTCGGTACAGCCGGGCATCGCCACGCCGCCGTCGCTGGTGAATATTTACAAAGAGCTGCAGCGCGACCTGAACATCCCGATTGCCAACCACGGCTACTTGCAGAGTTGGGCCGAGCAGGGCGTGCTGTTGCTGAACACGACCATGACCGTGGAACGTGCCAATGCCGCGTCGCATGCCAAGAAGGGGTGGGAGTTCTTTACCGACCGCGTCATCCAGGTGGTCAGCGAGCAGTGCCCGAACGTGGTGTTCCTGTTGTGGGGGGCGCATGCCCAGGGCAAGCAGAAGCTGATCGATGGCACCAAGCACCTGGTGCTCAAGTCGGTGCATCCGTCGCCCTTGTCGGCTTATCGCGGGTTTCTTGGCTGCGGGCATTTCAGCCGGGCCAATAGCTTCCTCGAACAGCGTGGGTTGGCACCGATCAACTGGGTGTTGCCACCGCTTTGATGGCATGAAACACCGTGTCGCCCGCGAAGCAGGCGACGCGTTTTTCAGCCCTGCCCAGCGTTCCACAACCGGAACAAAGGCTCTGCCAGAAACAGCACGAACAGTAAGCGCATCACCTGCAACGCCGTCACCAGCGGCACCGACAATTGCAGGGTTTCGGCCGTCAGGCTCATCTCTGCAATCCCGCCCGGCATCATCCCCAGCGTCAGCGAGCGCAAGTCCAGTGCGGTCATCACGCTCAGTGCCCAGGCTGCGCTGGCAGCGATCACCATGCACAGGCCCGTGGCCACCAGCGTGCGCCCCAGGAAGGATGGCGCCCGGCGGAAAAACGCACGGTTGAAGTGACACGCCAATCCGCTGCCGATCAACCACTGGCCGACCTGGCTGGCGCCATTGGGCAGGGCGATTTGCAGGTTACCGGCAAGGCTCACCGTGGCCGCTACCAGCAAGGGGCCGAACAGCCACGGGTTGGGCTGGCGCAAGCGTTGCCAGAGCAGCGCAACGGCAACCGCCAACGGTGCGATCACGGCCAGCCACCCCCAACTGACGCTGCCTGCGTGGTTCAGTGACACCCCGTCACCCATCAGCAACTTGAACAGCGCCGGCACGCACAGCACCACCGCCAGCACGCGCAGGCTCTGCGCGGCCGCCACTTGGCTGAGCACCGCGCCATTGCGCGCGCCCAGGTTGACCATCTCACCCGAGCCGCCCGGCATGCTGGCGAAAAACGCTGTGGCGCGGTCTTCGCCGGTGCGCCGCAGCAGCCACACACCGACCCCGCTGGAAACAGTGGTGAACAGTGCGGCGAAAAAGATCAGCAGGAAATGGCTGCCCACCTGTTCGATCACGGCGGGCGTGAAGTGCAGGCCGATGCCCAGGCCAATGATGAATTGCCCGCATTTTCGGCCGTTGGGTATTTCCGAAAGCTGCCAGGGGGTCAGGCAGCGCACCAGGATGATCGCCAGCAACGAGCCGACCATCCACGGCAATGGCCAGCCGACCCGGCTGGCGAGGTACCCGCCAGCAAGGCCGACCAGCCCGGTCGCCCAATACAGGGGCAACGACCGATCAGGCATCAGCCATGGCCCGACGCTGCAGGCTGCGCTTGCGCAAGATACGCAGCAACGGCAGGCACAGCATGCACACCACCAGAGCCCACACACCCATGCTGATCGGGCTCGACCAGAGAATGCCCAGCTCGCCGTTGGAGATCGACAGCGCGCGGCGCAGGTTCTGCTCCATCAGCCCGCCGAGGATGAACCCGAGCAGGATCGGCGACAGTGGGAAGTCCAGCTTGCGCAGGATGTAGCCCATGATGCCGATACCGACCATCAGGAACAGGTCGAAGGTGGTGGCGTGCACGGCATACACGCCGATCCCGGTGATGATCGCGATCACCGGCACCAGTGCCCAGTTCGGCACGGCGAGGATGCGGGTGAAGATGCGGATCATCGGGATGTTGAGGATCACCAGCATGATGTTGGCGATGAACAACGAGGCGATCAGGCCCCAGACGATGTCGGGTTGCTGTTCGAACAGCATCGGGCCGGGGGTGATGTTGTACAGGGTCAGTGCGCCGATCATGACCGCAGTGGTGCCAGAACCCGGTACACCGAGGGTCAGCATCGGCACCAGGGCGCCACAGCAGGATGCGCCGATGGCCGTTTCCGGAGCCGCCAGGCCGCGGGCATCGCCCTTGCCGAACTTGCCGCTTTCACCGGCGATGCGCTTTTCGGTCATGTAGGCCACGGCACTGGCCAGGGTCGCTCCCGCGCCAGGCAGCACACCCATGATGAAGCCCAGCAGGCCGCAACGGATGTTGACCACGAACACCGAAGCCGCCTCCTTGAAGTTGAACAGCATGCGCCCGGTGGCCTTGACCGCCTGGTGGCCGTGGTGGGTCTTTTCCAGCAGCAGCAGGATCTCGCTGATCGAGAACAGCCCCAGCACCAGCACCACGAATTGAATGCCGTCGGCCAGGTGCACGCTGTCACCGGTGAAGCGGTACACGCCGCTGTTGGCGTCGATGCCGACCGCCGACAGGAACAACCCGATCAACGCAGCAATGAAGGTCTTCAACGGCTTGTCGCCAGCCATGCCACCCAGGGCGACGATGGCGAACACCATCAGCACGAAGTATTCCGCCGGGCCGAAGGCGATCGCCCATTTCGCCAGCAACGGCGCGAACAGCACCATGCCGCAGGTGGCGATGAAGGCACCGATGAACGAACTCCAGGCAGACAGCGACAGGGCCACGCCTGCCAGGCCCTGGCGGGCCATCGGGTAGCCGTCGAGGGTGGTCATCACGGTCGAGGCTTCGCCCGGGATGTTCAGCAGGATCGAACTGATGCGCCCGCCGTATTCGCAGCCCAGGTACACCGCCGCCAGCAGGATCAGCGCCGACTCAGGCGGCAAGCCCAGGGCAAAGGCGATGGGGATCAGCAGGGCCACGCCGTTAATTGGGCCCAGGCCCGGCAGCAGGCCGACCACGGTGCCGATCAGGGTGCCACTGAGGGCGGTGACCAGGTTGTACGGG
This sequence comes from Pseudomonas putida, assembly GCF_025905425.1. NCBI lineage: Bacteria > Pseudomonadati > Pseudomonadota > Gammaproteobacteria > Pseudomonadales > Pseudomonadaceae > Pseudomonas > Pseudomonas putida. Next base: position 322,536 of record NZ_CP109603.1, read on the forward strand.
GTCAGGGCGACGCCGAAGCCCTGGCCCAGGTAGCTCAAGGTATCCATGTGTCAGTTCTCCAGTACGCTCAGCAGGCCAAGGGGCAGGGGCACGTCCATCACGCGGTCGAACAGCCAGTAGAGCAGCAGGCTCATGCCGACCACCACGATGGCGCTGTGCAGCCAGCGGCCTCCGTACAGCCGGGCCATGGGCAGGCCGACCAGGATGGCGCTGAGGATGAAACCCAGGGGTTCGAAGGTGGCCGCAAAGACAATCAGCAGGCCGACACAGATGGCGATCTTGGTCAGGGTTTCGCGGTCCAGTTCCGGCTCGTCGTCCTTGCGCACGATCGGCGTAGGGCGGATGGCCAGGTAAAGCAGGCCCAGGCCCATCAGGCCGAGCATCAGTAGCGGGTAGGCGCGGGGGCCGACCGGTTCGTAGGAAAACGCAGCCTGGTACGGCCAGGCCATCACGGCCAGGGCGGCGCACACCGCCAGCAGAGCCAGGGCGAAAATACGTTGCAGGATCATTTTGAAATCCTCGTTGGACGCGGACTCTGTGGGAGCGGGCTTGCCCCGCGAACACCGGCAAAGCCGGTGCCATGGATCGCGGTGCTGGATTCGCGGGACAAGCCCGCTCCCACAGGGATCGGTGACAGGTCGTTGGCGGCTTACTGAATCAGGCCGAATTCCCTGGCCAGTGCCTTGTAGTCAGCCACCTGCTTCTTCACATAGCCGTCCAGCTCCTCGCCGGTCATGGCGAACGGGAACAGCTCGCGCTGGTCACGCAGCTTGGCGAAGTCTTCGGAAGCCAGCATCTTGTCGAACGAAGCCTTCCACCAGGCGTAGTCTTCGTCGCTCACCTTCGGCCCCAGGTAGAAGCCGCGTACCACTGGCCAGACGATGTCGTAGCCCTGCTCCTTGGCAGTGGGGATGTCTTTCATTTCTGGCTCGTCCAGGCGGTTTTCGGAGAACACCGCGAGGATGCGCATGTTGCCGCTCTGGATGTGCGGCATGGAGTCGGAGATGTCGGTGGAGCCGACCTGGATGTGCCCACCCAGCAGTGCGGTGGCAATTTCGCCGCCGCCTTCCAGCGCCACGTAACGCAGGTCACGCGGGTTGATGCCGGCGGCCTTGGCGATCAGCGCGGTCTGCATCCAGTCCTGGCTGCCGACAGTGCCACCGGAGCCGATCACGACCTTGCTCGGGTCCTTTTTCAGCGCGGCGACCAGGTCGTCGAGGGTCTTGTAGGGCGAATCGCTTTTCACGGCGATGGCCCCGTAGCTGGTGCCGACGGCGGCCAGCCATTTCACCGCGTTCTCGTCGAAGCGGCCGAACTTGCCCTGGGCCAGGTTCAGCAGCGAGCCGCTGGACCAGGCCACCAAGGTGCCGGCATCACCTGGGCGCTGGGCCACCACGGCGTTGTAGGCCACAGCGCCAACGCCGCCGGGCATGTAGGTGACACGCATGGGCTTGCTGAGGATCTTCTCCTGCACCAGGGCGCTTTGCACCAGTTTGCAGGTCAGGTCGAAGCCACCGCCAGGCGAGGCGGGGGCGATGCATTCGGGGCGTTTCGGTTCGCCAGCGAGGGCGTTGCCGGCCAGCAGCAGGCAGCCGGTAGCGAGGACGAGGCGGCGCAGTGAAAAGGTCATCGTCAATCTCCGTGAGCATTGTTGTTATTGGGTTACCACAGGGCCACGCTGTAGCTCACCAGCAGCCGCACTTCGTCGGCGTCGCGGGCAAAATTCGAGCGGAAGGTGGCGTTGCGCAAGCGCACGGCGACGTTTTTCAACGGGCCGCTTTGTACCACGTACTTGAACTCGGTGTTGCGTTCCCACTCCTTGCCCTCGCTGCCATCGGCGCGGCTGACGTTGTCGCCGCTGATGTAACGGGTCATGAAGGTCAGGCCGGGGATGCCCAGGGCTGCGAAGTTGTAGTCGTAGCGCATTTGCCAGGAGTGCTCGTCGGCACCGGCGAAGTCGTTGATTTGCACGAAGTTGACCAGGTACGGGTCGGCGCCATCGATGTAGGGGAAGGCGCTGTCGCCGGACAGGTGCTGGTAGGCAGCGCTGACCTTGTGCCCGCCCAGGGCGTAGCTGAGCATGCCGTTGACGGTGGTGTTGTCGATGTTGCCGGCCTTGGCGGCGCCGGCATCGTCACTCACGGCCAGGCGCAGGTCAGCGCCGAAGGTGCCCGGGCCCCACGGCTGAGTGGCGACCATGCCCAGGAAGTGCTGGCGATAGATGTCGTCGAGCTGGGCGAAGTGGTAGCTGCCAGTGATGCGGTCGGTGAACTGGTAGTCCAGCCCGCCGAGGTCGAGGTTGTCGGCGCTGAACGAGCCGCCGAAGCGGCCGTTCTTGTTGTTGAGGGCCAGGTCTTCCCAGTTGGTGTCGTTGCGGTCCTTGGCCTTGTCCAGGCGACCGCCGGTGAAGGTCAGGCCCTTGATCTCTTTCGAGGTGAGCAGGCCGCCCTCGAAGGTTTGCGGCAGGATGCGCCCGTCGTTGGGCTGCAGGGTCGGCAGTTCCGGGATCAGCGTGCCGACCTTGAGTTCGGTCTTGGACACTTTGACCTTACCGGTCAGGCCGAGCTTGGAATACTCGTCGGCGGCCTTGCCGTCGTCATGGGTCGGCAGCAGGCCGGTGTCGGTGCGGTCGGGGCTGGAGTCGAGCTTGATACCGAGCATGCCCAGCGCATCCAGGCCAAAGCCTACGGTGCCGTCGGTGTAGCCGGACTCGAAGTTGAGCATGAAACCCTGGGCCCATTCGTCGCGCTTGGACTGCTGCGCGCTGGTGCCGTCGCGAAAGTCGCGGTTGAAGTACATGTTGCGGGTTTCGAAGGTCGCCGTGCTGTCTTCGAAGAAGGCGGCCTGGCTCATGGGCGCGACACCGGCAAGCGCAAGGGCGCTGGCGATGGCAGAAGGGCGTGCGGCAAAGGAACGGGTAGGCGCGTACGCCTGCGGCTGCGATGACAGCATCGAGATGACTCCGTTTATTGTTCTTATTCGTCGCACCTTGCTGGTGCTTTTTTTCGGCGCGCGGGGCGACCGTGGTGCGATGCTAGGTAACGAACCTTTCGCTAACCTTTCAGCGAGAAAGGTTTGTCACAAGGGGCTTCACAGGCGGGTCCACAGCGGTACACTCCGCGCCACCGCCCCCACCCGAGCAGGGAGAATCCGATGCGTGTGCTGCTGGTCGAAGACCACCTGCAACTGGCCGAAAGCGTGGCCCAGGCCTTGAAAAGCCACGGCCTGACCGTGGATGTACTGCATGACGGCGTGGCCGCCGACCTGGCCCTGGCCAGTGAGGAATACGCCGTTGCCGTGCTCGATGTCGGCTTGCCGCGCATGGACGGCTTCGAGGTGCTGGCGCGTTTGCGCGGCCGTGGCAAGACCCTGCCGGTGCTGATGCTGACGGCGCGCAGTGACGTCAAGGACCGGGTCCACGGGCTGAACCTGGGGGCTGACGACTACCTGGCCAAGCCGTTCGAACTGACCGAGCTCGAAGCGCGGGTCAAGGCCCTGCTGCGGCGTAGCGTGTTGGGTGGCGAGCGCCAGCAGCGCTGTGGGCCGCTGGTATACGACCTGGACACTCGGCGCTTCAGCCTGGGCGAGGACAACCTGACCCTGACCTCGCGCGAACAGAGCGTGCTCGAAGCACTGATCGCCCGCCCAGGCCGGGTGATGAGCAAAGAACAACTGGCCGCCCAGGTGTTTGGCCTGGACGAGGAGGCGAGCCCCGACGCCATCGAAATCTACATTCATCGCCTGCGCAAGAAGCTCGACGGCCATGCGGTGGCCATCGTCACCTTCCGTGGCCTGGGCTATCTGCTTGAGCATCGCGATGCGTGACAACGGCAGCCTGCGCGGGCGGCTGCTGGGCAACCTGGCATTACTGTTGGTGGTGCTGATGCTGGCCAGTGGCCTGAGCGCCTACTGGAACGGCCGTGAAGCGGCCGACACGGCGTACGACCGAACCCTGCTGGCCTCGGCACGGACCATTGCCGCAGGCCTGTCCCAGCGCGATGGCTCGTTGAGCGCGGACGTGCCCTACGTAGCCCTGGATACCTTCGCCTACGACAGCGCCGGGCGCATCTACTACCAGGTGCTGGACATCAAGCAGCGGTTGATATCCGGCTACGAGAACCTGCCACCGCCGCCGCCCGGCACGCCACGCACCGATGACTACCCGGCACTGGCGCGGTTCTACAACGCGACGTATCTGGGCCAGGACGTGCGGGTGGTCAGCCTGCTCAAACCGGTCAGTGAGCCAAACATGAACGGCATGGCGGAGATCCGCGTGGCCGAGACCGAGGAAGCCAGGGTGCGCATGGCGCGTGGGCTGATGGCCGACACCCTGCTGCGCCTGGGGATGCTGGCGCTGGGCGCTCTGGTGATGGTGTGGTTTGCCGTCAGTGCGGCGCTACGCCCGCTGGAGCGCCTGCGCACGGCCGTGGAAGAGCGTCAGCCCGACGATCTGCGGGCCTTGCCGGTGGTGCAGGTGCAGCGCGAACTGGGCCCGCTGGTGCGTGCCCTGAACCACTTCACCGAGCGCCTGCGCGGCCAGTTCGAACGCCAGGCGCAGTTCATCGCCGACGCTGCCCACGAACTGCGCACCCCCCTGGCAGCGCTGAAGGCGCGAGTCGAGTTGGGCCTGCGCTCGTCAGCGCCCGAGGAGTGGCGCCAGACCCTTGAGTCCGCAGCCCAAGGCACCGACCGCCTGACGCACCTGGCCAACCAGTTGCTGTCCTTGGCGCGGGTCGAGAACGGCGCCAGGGCAATCGCCGAGGGTGGCGCGCAGCGCCTGGACCTCAGCCAGCTGGCCCGCGAACTGGGCATGGCCATGGCGCCCCTGGCCCACAAGCGTGGGGTGGCGCTGGCGCTGGAGGCCGAGGCGCCGGTGTGGCTCAAAGGTGAGCCGACCTTGCTCAACGAACTGCTGAGCAACCTGGTGGATAACGCCCTGGCGCATACCCCGGCCGGTGGCAACGTGATTCTGCGGGTGTTGGCCCCGGCGGTGCTGGAGGTCGAGGACGATGGCCCCGGGATCCCCGAAGATGAGCGTGAGCGGGTGTTCGAGCGCTTCTACCGCCGCAGTGCCCAAGGCAGTGGGCTGGGGCTGGCCATTGTCGGCGAGATCTGCCGAGCGCACCTGGCGCAGATCAGCCTGCACGATGGGGAGAAGGGTGGTTTGCGGGTGCGTGTGAGTTTCATCGCTGATTGATGCCAGCGCCTTCGCGGCCCACAGGTAGAACACAGGCCTTGAGAGCTGTGCCGTACCTGTGGGAGCGGGCTTGCCCCGCGAAGGGGCCGCACAGGCTACGCGGCTTCTAGCGCAACAGGCTCCGCGCTTCCAGCAGCTCTTCCACTTCCAGTTCGGTCCCGAACGGCAGCCCCAGGTGCCGATACGCCGGCAGTGCCGCCAGCGGCCGGTTGCGCCCTCGCTGGCTGATGCAGCGGGCGATCTGCACGACGTCGATGTAGTCGACTTTGTCGGTCTGCCGGTCAAGGTCCTGAACCTGGCTCGGCAGGTTGACCAGTTGCTCGGGAAACTCCCATGCCTTGAGGATCTTGTCGCCCAGCGCCGGCTGGATCTGCTCGATCACGTAATGCAGGCAGACCGGGTCGGAAAGCAGCTCGTTGTGTTCTTCGGCGTAGATCAGCACCGGTAGCGCCCCGATCTGGTTGACCAGCCCACCCAGGGTGGCCTGGTCCGGTTTCAGGTCAGTATAACGGCGGCAGATTTCATAGCTGATGCCTGCCACTTCAAGGCTGTTCGCCCAAACATCACGCAGTTTCTGTTCAACGGCCGGTGCACGCGCATGGAAGATCTGTTCGATCACCAGGCCGATGGCCAGGTTGCTGCTGTAGTTGATACCCAGCCGGGTGATCGCGGTGTGCAGGTCGGTAACTTCTACTGCGGCACGCAGCAGTGGGCTGTTGACCACCTTGATCAGGCGCGCCGAGAGGGCCGCGTCGCGACCAATCACCTTGCTCAGGGCCGACACGCTGATCTCGCTATCCTCAGCGGCCTCGCGGATGCTCAAGGCAACCTCGGGGAGGGTCGGCAGGACCAGGTCATCCTTTTCGATGGCATCGAGCAACTGTGCTTGAACCATCTCGGCCAGCTTGTTCATGGACTTCTCTACCGCAGTGGTGGTGCGGCCCCGTCACGCGGACGGGGCAGGCTGGTCAGCGCTGGATTTCCCGGTCGCGGTCCAGTTCGTAGGGCAGGCTCAGCACGTGCAGGCGTGGCCCTTCGAGGCTGCCCAGGTGCAGGTTGTCATCGTTTACCGCATCGGCGCTAAGCACCGCGAGCAATTCGCAGCCAGTACCGGTACTGGCTGCGATCACTACTTCACCGACCGACGAGCCATGGGTGGGCGAGAAAATCTCGGCACCGGGCGCCGGGATATCCTGCTGATCGAGCGCCAGGCGGTACTGGCGGCGCTTGAGCTTGCCCAGGTACTGCATGCGGGCGACGATCTCCTGGCCGGTGTAGCAGCCCTTCTTGAAACTGACGCCGTCGACGGCCTGCAGGTTGATCATCTGCGGGATGAACAGCTCGCGGGTAGTGCCCGTGACCTGGCCGATGCCCGCCCGAATCTGGCCCAGCAGCCAGTCGTTGAGGCGGCCTTCAGGCAAGGTGGCGGCCAGCGTGGAGCGCACAGTGGAGGCCTGCTCGGCGGGTACCCACAGTTCAACCCGGCCCGCCGACACGGCAATGGCGATCAGGCCCTCGTGGCGCACGGTGGCCCCTGCTTCGGTGGGCGGTGTCAAACCCAGCGCTTGCAGCGCCGCATCGCCGTCCTGCAGGCCAAAGCGGGCCCAGGCAGCGCTCTCGTCGCTGAGGGTGGCCTTGGAAAACACGGCGTACTTCTTCAGGTCGGCCAACTGCGCATCGAGCAGCTCGCTGGCCATGGCCAGCAGGTAGCCGTTGCCTTCCGGCACGATGCGGAAGCTCGACTGCATGCGCCCTTTGACCATGCAGCGGGCACCGAGGCTGGCATGTTCCTGGCTGAGGTAGTTGATGTTGCAGGTCAGCTGGCCCTGCAGGAATTTGCCTGCATCGGAGCCGCGGACAGCGAGGATGCCCTCGTGGGACAAGGGGCTGAAGAAAGCGGAATCGGCCATGGGTCATCGCGGTGGCTTAAAGACTGGCGGCCATCATAGAACGCCAGTAACAAAATAGGTAGGTGACTAGACCAACGCCCTGTGCCGCTTGGCTCGCCTGGCTGTATACTGGCGGGCCATTCGAGGAGGGCCCCATGGTCGAACAAACTGAACTCAACCGGCTTTTCTGGCACAGCCGTCGCGGCATGCTGGAACTGGACGTACTGCTGGTGCCTTTCACTCAGGAAGTCTATGCCACCCTCAACGAAGCTGACCGCGAACTCTATGTACGCCTGTTGAGCTGCGAGGATCAGGACATGTTCGGCTGGTTCATGGAGCGCACCGAGTCCGAAGACCCGGAGCTGCAGCGCATGGTCCGCATCATCCTGGACCGTGTCCAGCCCAAGTGAGTGTTTCGAAAGCCGTTGGCAAGGCTCGCGCCTACTGCTGACGGCTTACCTGAGTTGCCAGGTGCTGGCGGTGTTCACCGTGTGGGTGAGCGCGCTGCCCTGGTGGCTGTCCGTGGCGGCCACTGCCGCGTCTTTTGCCCACGCCTGCTGGGTTATTCCCCGCCGTATTCTGCTTACGCATCGTCATGCCGTTACCGGGCTGCGCCGAGACCTGCTTGGCTGGCGGGTATTTAGCCGCGCCCAGGGTTGGCAGCCGGTGCGTTTGTGCCGCGACACGGTCGCGTTGCCAGGAATGGTGGTGCTGCGCTTTGTGCGGGAAGGGCGTTGGCTGGGGGAGGGGCAGTGTGTGGCGAAGGATGCCCTTGGGGCTGATGAGCACCGCCGGTTACGGGTGAGGCTGAAGTTCAGCCGGCGTAGGTGGGTTGAGGTATCTCGGACATAGGTCAGGACAGAGTGGGCTTCTTCGCGGGCAAGCCCGCTCCCACCGATACCGCGCCCGGCTCGAGGCCTACGCAGTACCTGTGGGAGCGGGCTTGCCCGCGAAGGGCGCGACGCCGACTCAGAGCGGGCTGAGGATGGTGTCCTTGGCCTCGTCCAGCATCCCCGGGTAATCCAGAGTGTAATGCAGCCCACGGCTTTCCTTGCGCTGCATGGCCGAACGAATCATCAACTCCGCCACCTGGGCCAGGTTGCGCAACTCGATCAGGTCGCGGCTGACCTTGTAGTTACTGTAGAACTCGTCGATCTCGTCGAGCAGCAGGCGGATGCGGTGTTCGGCGCGTTGCAGGCGCTTGCTGGTGCGCACGATGCCGACATAGTCCCACATGAAACGCCGCAGTTCGTCCCAGTTGTGCGCGATGATCACGTCCTCGTCCGAGTCGGTGACCTGGCTGGCATCCCAGCCGGGCAGGGCTTTGGGCATGCTGACCTGATCCAGGTGCGCCTCGATGTCGGCGGCCGCCGCGCGGCCATAAACGAAGCATTCGAGCAGTGAGTTGCTGGCCATCCGGTTGGCGCCATGCAGGCCGGTGAAGCTGGTCTCGCCGATGGCGTACAACCCCGGCACGTCGGTGTGGCCACGGTCGTCTACCACCACCCCACCGCAGGTGTAGTGGGCTGCTGGCACCACAGGGATCGGCTGGCGGGTGATGTCGATGCCGAAGGCCAGGCAGCGTTCGTACACGGTGGGGAAGTGGCCCTTGATGAACTCGGCCGGCTTATGCGTGATGTCCAGGTACACGCAGTCCACGCCCAGGCGTTTCATCTCGTGGTCGATGGCGCGGGCCACGATATCGCGGGGCGCCAGCTCTTCACGCGGGTCGAAGCGTGGCATGAACCGCTCGCCGTTGGGCAGGCGCAGCAGAGCGCCTTCGCCACGCAGGGCTTCAGTCACCAGGAAACTCTTGGCCTGAGGGTGGTACAGGCAGGTCGGGTGGAACTGGTTGAACTCAAGGTTGGCCACCCGGCAGCCGGCCCGCCAGGCCATGGCGATACCGTCGCCGCAGGCACCGTCCGGGTTGCTGGTGTACAGGTAGACCTTGGCCGCGCCACCGGTGGCCAGTACGGTGAAACGCGCACCGAAGGTGTCCACTTCGCCGCTATTGCGGTTCAGCACGTAGGCGCCCAGGCAGCGCTCGCCAGGCAGGCCCAGGCGGCGTTCGGTGATCAGGTCGACCGCCACCCGCTGCTCCAGCAACTGAATGTTGGGGCGTAGACGGGCCTGGGCCAGCAAGGTGGTGAAGATCGCCGCGCCGGTGGCGTCGGCGGCATGGATGATGCGCCGGTGGCTGTGGCCACCTTCGCGGGTCAGGTGGAACTCGAAGCCGCCATCGTCGTCGCTATGCTGCTCATCCCGGGTAAAGGGCACGCCTTGCTCGATCAACCACTGGATGGCTTCGCGGCTATGCTCGACGGTAAAGCGCACGGCATCTTCATGGCACAGGCCGCCGCCGGCATTGAGGGTGTCCTCGACATGCGACTGCACGGTATCGGTGTCATCCAGCACCGCGGCGACACCACCTTGGGCCCAGAACGTCGAGCCATTGGCCAGGTCGCCTTTGCTGAGCACCGCGACACGCAGGTGGCTGGGGAGGTTCAGTGCCAGGCTGAGACCGGCGGCACCGCTGCCGATCACCAGGACATCATGTTGGAATTGTTGGCTCATGTCGGGACACTAGTAATCTTCGGAAGGGGCACGGCACAATAGTCACGCGCCGATGGCATTGTGAAACTATCGTCAAACCAGGCCGGGTTGCCTTTATAGCAGCCCCGGGTGGCCCATTTCCATGCCACTTGCCAGGTTGCGGTAACCTTTGTGGGAACTTTCCGATATCGACGGAAATCCTATGAAGGCTGCCCGCACGCCACAAATGTCGCGGCGACGTACGGCGGCAGCTCTATTCGGGCTGACTCCTGCGTATTCGAAACCTGATTATCGACGCAGCCGGCCGTGACCGCGCCGCGTCTTCCGTGCGAGCCGACCAAGGGCTGCAGGAAACTTGCTTGGAGGGGAGAACTTTTGCGCAAAGCCCGAGTCTATGTTTGCAAGCCTGAACGATGGCTGTTGCAACGCTCCTTCGAGTTCACTGAGGAGTGTTCATGCTAACCCAGGAAGAGGATCAGCAGCTTGTCGAGCGCGTTCAGCGCGGCGACAGGCGAGCGTTCGATCTGTTGGTGCTGAAGTATCAGCACAAGATTCTCGGGTTGATCGTGCGGTTCGTTCACGATACCCACGAGGCCCAGGATGTGGCACAGGAAGCTTTTATCAAGGCCTACCGTGCGCTTGGCAATTTTCGCGGAGACAGTGCGTTTTATACCTGGCTGTACCGCATCGCCATCAACACGGCGAAGAACTACCTCGTGTCACGTGGCAGACGGCCACCAGACAGCGATGTGAGCTCCGAGGATGCGGAGTTTTATGACGGCGATCATGGTCTCAAGGATCTCGAGTCCCCAGAGCGCGCGTTGTTGCGGGATGAAATCGAAGGCACTGTCCATCGCACCATCCAGCAGCTGCCCGAAGACCTGCGCACGGCGTTGACCCTGCGCGAGTTCGACGGACTGAGTTACGAAGACATTGCCAGTGTCATGCAATGTCCGGTGGGCACCGTGCGCTCTCGAATCTTCCGCGCTCGGGAGGCCATAGACAAAGCCCTGCAGCCGTTGTTGCAGGAAACCTGAGACAGCGGCTACAGCCAAGAGAGGAACCGCCATGAGTCGTGAAGCGTTGCAGGAATCGCTGTCCGCGGTAATGGATAACGAAGCGGACGAACTGGAATTACGTCGGGTACTGAGTGCCGTCGACGATGCCGAAACCCGTGCTACCTGGTCGCGTTACCAGGTCGCCCGCGCAGCGATGCACAAGGAACTGCTGCTGCCTAACCTCGATATCGCCTCGGCGGTCTCTGCAGCATTGGCCGACGAAGCGGTACCGGCCAAGGTCAAGAAAGGCCCATGGCGCAGCATTGGCCGCCTGGCGGTTGCCGCCTCGGTGACGGTCGCGGTGCTGGCGGGTGTACGCATGTACAACCAGGATGAGATCACCGGTGCCGAGCTGGCTTCCCAGCAACCTGCGCAGCAGGGGCTGAGCGTGCCACAAACTCAGGGCCCGGCTGTATTGGCAGGCTATAGTGAGAGCAGTGAGCAACCGACCGGGCCGATGGCCAACGGCGTGCTGCAGAACCAGGCCGGCTGGGATCAGCGTCTGCCAGGGTATCTGCGCCAGCATGCCCAGGAATCTGCGCTCAAGGGCAGTGAAACCGCTCTGCCTTACGCCCGCGCCGTCAGCCTGGATAACCCCGCTAAGTAAGGAGGATCATGCGCGCGCTACCTCTCCTGTCGCTGCTCATAGGCAGCTGCATGACGGTGCCAGCGTTGGCGGCCAACTCTTCGCCCGAGGCAAATGAGTGGCTGAACAAGCTGGCACAGGCCGAGCAAGAGCAGAGCTACCAAGGCTCTTTCGTCTACGAACGCAACGGCAGCTTTTCTTCCCACGAGATCTGGCACAAGGTTGAGGACGGCAAGGTCAACGAGCGGCTTTTGCAGCTCGACGGCGCCGCCCAGGAAATCGTGCGCGTGGACGGCAAAGTGGCGTGCGTCAGTGGTGCCTTGGTAGGCGGCGTGACGCCGCCGCCCGATGCTGCGCCGCGTGTGCTCGATCCCCTCAAGTTGATGGGCTGGTACGATCTGCGCGTCAGGGGCAAGTCACGTGTCGCCGGGCGCGATGCGGTGATTGTCACCCTCACTCCGCGCGACCAGCACCGTTACGCTTTCGAATTGCATCTGGACCGCCGAACCGGCTTGCCTCTGCGCTCGTTCATGCTCAACGACAAGGGGCAATTGCTCGAGCGTTTCCAGATGATCCGTCTCGATACCGATAACCTGCCTACCGACCAGGACTTGCAAGCCAGTGCTGCCTGCAAACCGGTGCAGCATGGCGCGCCCACCTCTCAGGCAGCCGTCGCTGGCTGGCACTCGGACTGGCTGCCACCGGGTTTCGAACTGGTCAACAGCTCGGTGCGCCGCGACCCGGCCCGCAACAGTACGGTCAGCAGCCTGATGTATGACGATGGCCTGGCCCGCGTTTCGGTGTTCGTCGAACCGGTCAACGACAACTCAGGCATCGACACGCGCGTGCAACTGGGGCCGACCGTGGCGGTATCGCGCCGTCTGAATACACCTAAAGGCAAGGTGTTGGTCACTGTGGTAGGTGAAATACCCTTGGGTACCGCCGAGCGCATCGCGCTTTCGATGCGGGCCCAGGATGCCCAGGCGCGGCAATGATGGCGTGCTTTTCCAGGAGGTTTGCGGCGTGAGAGACGTGCTTCTGAAATGAAATTAAAGCATTGTCATTTGCAATCTTTCGGTAAATTTTCTATAGGTCAGGCTTCTTGGAGCCTGGCCTTTCCTGCTTGTGCAGGGGCCTTACGCTAACCACGCTCGTTGTGACGGGAGCCGTATGTCAATACCACGCTTGAAATCCTACCTATCGATGTTCGCCGCCGTGCTGATGCTCGGCCAGGTGCTCAGCGCCCAGGCCGAGGAAGCCCTGCCGGACTTCACCACGTTGGTCGAGCAAGCCTCGCCAGCGGTGGTCAACATCAGTACCAAGCAGAAGCTGCCGGACCGCCGCGTTGCCGCCGGGCAGATGCCGGACCTCGAAGGCCTGCCGCCGATGTTCCGCGAGTTCTTCGAGCGCAACATGCCGCAGCAGCCCCGCTCGCCGCGTGGTGATCGCCAGCGTGAGGCCCAGTCGCTGGGCTCGGGCTTTATCATTTCCAGCGATGGCTACGTGCTGACCAACAACCATGTGGTGGCTGACGCTGACGAGATCATCGTCCGCCTGTCGGACCGCAGCGAGCTGCAGGCCAAGCTGGTCGGCACCGACTCGCGCACCGACGTGGCGCTGCTCAAGGTCGAGGGCAAGAACCTGCCGACCGTCAAACTGGGCGACTCCGAAAAACTCAAGGTAGGTGAGTGGGTACTGGCTATCGGTTCGCCGTTCGGCTTCGATCACTCGGTGACCAAAGGTATCGTCAGCGCGAAGGGGCGGACCCTGCCGAACGATACCTACGTACCGTTCATCCAGACCGACGTAGCCATCAACCCAGGTAACTCCGGTGGCCCGCTGTTCAACATGAAGGGCGAGGTGGTGGGTATCAACTCGCAGATCTTCACCCGCTCCGGCGGTTTCATGGGCCTTTCGTTCGCGATCCCGATCGATGTGGCGATCGATGTGTCCAACCAGCTGAAAAAAGACGGCAAGGTCAGCCGTGGCTGGCTGGGCGTGGTGATTCAGGAGGTCAACAAGGACCTGGCTGAGTCCTTCGGCCTGGACAAGCCAGCCGGTGCCTTGGTAGCCCAGGTGCTGGAAGACGGCCCGGCCGCCAAGGGTGGCCTGCAGGTGGGTGATGTGATCCTGAGCATGAACGGCCAGCCGATCGTCATGTCGGCCGATCTGCCGCACTTGGTTGGCAGCCTCAAGGATGGCGACAAAGCCAGACTCGAGATCATCCGCAACGGCAAGCGCCAGAACCTGGACGTCAGCGTCGGCGCATTGCCGGACGATGACGCCGAGATTGGTACCGGTGCCGACGGCAGTGCCGAGCGCAGCAGCAATCGTCTGGGCGTTTCCGTCGCTGACCTGAGCGCCGAGCAGAAGAAAGCCCTGGAACTCAAAGGCGGCGTGGTGATCAAGGAAGTCCAGGATGGCCCGGCCGCGTTGATCGGCCTGCGCCCAGGTGACGTTATCAGCCACCTGAACAACCAGGCGATCGGCTCGGCCAAGGAATTCACCGAAATTGCCAAGGACCTGCCGAAGAATCGCTCGGTGTCGATGCGCGTGCTGCGTCAAGGGCGTGCGAGCTTCATTACCTTCAAGCTGGCTGAATAAGCGGTTTTTTCGGTAGGAAAAAGGCAGCTTCGGCTGCCTTTTTCGTGAGTATTCACAAATCAATCCCTGTCGCTCAGATGTACCTTGTGTTGTCGTGGTCAATGATCGTGAACACGGCGCAGGCCCTGTGGGAGCGGGCTTGCCCGCGAAGCTGGCACTGCGCTGTATGGCACCGGCTGCGCCGGTGTTCGCGGGCAAGCCCGCTCCCACCGGGATGGGCGTGCTCAGATAGTGAGCAGAATATTAGGAGGGCGTTATGTACACCCCGATAGAGGAATCTCCCATATCCCTGCTGCTTGAGGTACAATTCCCGGCTATTTTTCGGCGGGCGTCCCGGCTCGCAGCCTTTTCGAGTGTTGACCCGTGAGTGATTTGAGTCATATCCGCAATTTCTCCATCATCGCCCACATCGACCATGGCAAGTCGACGCTGGCCGACCGTTTCATCCAGATGTGCGGTGGCCTGTCGGCGCGCGAAATGGAAGCACAGGTCCTCGACTCCATGGACCTGGAGCGCGAACGCGGGATCACTATCAAAGCCCACAGCGTCACGCTTCACTACAAGGCGCAAGACGGCAAGACCTACCAGCTGAATTTCATCGACACCCCCGGCCACGTCGACTTCACCTATGAAGTCTCGCGCTCGCTGGCCGCCTGTGAAGGCGCGCTGTTGGTGGTGGACGCCGGTCAAGGCGTCGAAGCCCAGTCCGTGGCCAACTGCTACACCGCTATCGAGCAAGGCCTTGAGGTCATGCCGGTGCTGAACAAGATGGACCTGCCCCAGGCTGACCCGGACCGCGTCAAGGACGAGATCGAGAAGATCATCGGCATCGACGCCACCGACGCCGTGGCCTGCAGTGCCAAGAGCGGCATGGGTGTCGACGAGGTGCTTGAGCGCCTGGTGCACACCATTCCGGCTCCCGAGGGCGAGATCGACGCGCCGTTGCAGGCGCTGATCATCGACTCCTGGTTCGACAACTACCTGGGCGTCGTCTCTCTGGTGCGTGTACGCCAGGGCCGCGTCAAGAAAGGCGACAAGATCCTGGTCAAGTCCACCGGCAAGGTGCACCTGGTCGACAGCGTCGGCGTCTTTACCCCGAAACACACCCAGACCGCCGACCTCAAGGCCGGTGAAGTGGGCTTCATCATCGCCAGCATCAAAGACATTCACGGTGCGCCGGTCGGTGACACCCTGACCCTGTCCTCGACGCCGGATGTCGAAGTGCTGCCGGGCTTCAAGAAGATCCAGCCGCAGGTCTATGCCGGCCTGTTCCCGGTCAGCTCCGACGATTTCGAAGACTTCCGCGACGCGCTGCAGAAGCTGACGCTCAACGACTCTTCGTTGCAGTACATGCCGGAAAGCTCCGACGCTCTGGGCTTCGGCTTCCGCTGCGGCTTCCTGGGCATGCTGCACATGGAAATCATCCAGGAGCGCCTGGAGCGCGAGTACGACCTGGACCTGATCACCACCGCTCCTAGCGTGATCTACGAGCTCGAACTAAAGACCGGCGAGACCATCATCGTCGACAACCCGTCGAAGCTGCCGGATGTCTCGGCTGTCACTGATTTCCGCGAGCCGATCGTCACCGCGACCATCCTGGTCCCGCAGGAACACCTGGGTAACGTTATTACCCTGTGCATCGAGAAACGTGGCGTGCAGCGCGACATGCAGTTCCTCGGCAGCCAGGTTCAGGTGCGTTACGACATGCCGATGAACGAGGTGGTGCTGGACTTCTTCGACCGCCTCAAATCGACCAGTCGCGGATACGCTTCGCTGGACTATCATTTCGATCGCTACCAGTCGGCCAACCTGGTCAAGCTGGATGTACTGATCAACGGCGACAAGGTCGATGCCCTGGCCTTGATCGTGCACCGCGACAACGCGGCCTATAAAGGCCGTGCGTTGACCGAGAAGATGAAGGAACTGATCCCTCGGCAGATGTTCGATGTGGCGATCCAGGCAGCCATCGGCGGCCAGATCATCGCGCGGACAACCGTCAAGGCGCTCAGAAAGAACGTACTGGCCAAGTGCTACGGTGGTGACGTCAGCCGTAAGAAGAAACTGCTGGAGAAGCAGAAGGCCGGTAAGAAACGCATGAAGCAGGTGGGCAACGTGGAGATTCCACAAGAAGCCTTCCTCGCCGTGCTCAGGTTGGATAGCTAGGTCCTATGTCGCTAAATTTCCCGCTGTTGCTAGTCATCGCCGTAGCCGTCTGTGGCTTGTTGGGCTTGATCGACCTGCTGTTCCTGGCCCCGCGCCGGCGAGCGGCAATCGCTACCTATCAGGGCCGCGTCAATCCGCCCGAGATGGCGGTGGTCGAGCGCCTGAACAAGGAGCCGCTGCTGGTCGAATACGGCAAGTCGTTCTTCCCGGTGCTGTTCATCGTGCTGGTACTGCGCTCGTTTTTGGTCGAGCCGTTCCAGATCCCTTCGGGGTCGATGAAACCGACCCTGGAAGTGGGCGACTTCATCCTGGTGAACAAGTTCTCCTATGGCATTCGCCTGCCGGTGATCGACAAGAAGGTCATCGAGGTGGGTGACCCGCAACGCGGTGATGTGATGGTGTTCCGCTATCCGAGCGACCCGAACGTCAACTACATCAAGCGTGTGGTCGGCCTGCCGGGCGACCAGATTCGCTACACCAACGACAAGCGGCTGTACGTCAACGGCCAGCCGATTGCCGAGCAACTGGTGGGCACCGAGCCGGGCACCTTGGGCAGCGCCGAGCTGTACAAGGAGAAGCTGGGCGAGGCTGAACACCTGATCCGCAAGGAGATGAGCCGTTATCGCATGCCGCCGGACCAGCAATGGACCGTACCGGCCGGCCATTACTTCATGATGGGCGACAACCGCGACAACTCCAACGACAGCCGCTACTGGGACGATCCGAACATTCCCAAGGAACTGCACGGCATGGTTCCGGACCGGAACATTGTCGGCAAGGCCTTCGCGGTCTGGCTGAGCTGGCCAGAGCCCAAGCTCAGCCACATGCCCAATCTGTCGCGGGTCGGCCTGATCCATTGATACCCATCGGCGCTGTCCAGCAGACAGCGCCGAATGCATTTCTGACATAGGCTGTGTTCTCAGGGATCGAGAGTTTCGTCGCTTGCAGCGGCGGACCACAGCCAAACAGTCTTTCAGGATGTTGATTTGAACAACGCGTTGAACAACGAACGGGTGGCCGCATGAGTGCTTCCCTCGCCCCTCTGGAGCGAAAGCTCGGTTACACCTTCAAAGACCAGGACCAGATGTTGCTGGCCCTGACCCATCGCAGCTACGCCGGGCGCAATAACGAGCGCCTGGAGTTTCTCGGCGATGCCATTCTCAACTTCGTGGCTGGCGAGGCGCTGTTCGAGCGCTTCCCACAGGCCCGCGAAGGCCAGTTATCGCGCTTGCGTGCCCGCCTGGTCAAGGGCGAGACCCTGGCCCGTCTGGCGCGTGGCTTTGACTTGGGCGAATACCTGCGCCTGGGTTCTGGTGAGCTGAAAAGCGGCGGTTTCCGCCGCGAATCGATCCTGGCCGATGCCCTGGAAGCGCTGATTGGCGCCATCTATCTGGACGCGGACATGCAGACCGCCCGGGAGCGTGTCCTGGCCTGGCTGGCCGATGAATTCGAAAGCCTGACCCTGGTCGACACCAACAAGGATCCCAAGACCCGCCTGCAGGAGTTTCTGCAGTCGCGCAGCTGTGAGTTGCCGCGTTACGAGGTGGTGGATATCCAGGGCGAACCGCACTGCCGGACCTTCTTCGTCGAATGCGAAGTGGTGCTGCTGAACAATAAGAGCCGTGGTCAGGGTGTGAGCCGGCGTATCGCCGAGCAAGTCGCCGCTGCGGCTGCACTGATCGCCCTGGGCGTGGAGAATGGCAATGACTGATAACAACCCGACTCGCTGCGGCTACGTGGCCATTGTCGGCCGCCCCAACGTGGGCAAGTCGACCTTGCTCAACCACATCCTCGGCCAGAAGCTGGCGATCACGTCGCGCAAGCCTCAGACCACCCGGCACAACATGCTCGGCATCAAGACCGAGGGTGACGTGCAGGCGATCTATGTCGATACGCCCGGTATGCACAAGGCCAACGACAAGGCCCTGAACCGTTACATGAACCGTAACGCTTCGGCGGCCCTGAAAGACGTCGACGTGGTGATCTTCGTGGTTGATCGCACCCGTTGGACCGACGAGGACCAGTTGGTGCTCGAGCGCGTGCAGTACGTCAGTGGCCCGGTCATCCTGGCGGTCAACAAGACCGACCGTCTGGAAGAGAAGGCCGATCTGATCCCGCACCTGCAATGGCTGCAGGAGCAACTGCCAAACGCGGAAGTGGTGCCGATCTCCGCGCAGCAGGGGCATAACCTCGAAGCGCTGGAAGGCCTGATTGCCAAGCACCTGCCAGAGAACGAGCATTTCTTCCCGGAAGACCAGATCACCGACCGCAGCAGCCGTTTCCTGGCGGCTGAACTGGTGCGCGAGAAGATCATGCGTCAGTTGGGGGCGGAGCTTCCGTACCAGATCACCGTAGAGATCGAAGAGTTCAAGCAGCAGGGGCATGTGCTGCATATCCACGCGCTGATCCTGGTTGAACGCGATGGCCAGAAGAAGATCATCATCGGCGACAAGGGCGAGCGTATCAAACGCATTGGCTCCGATGCGCGCAAGGACATGGAAGTGCTGTTCGACGCCAAGGTCATGCTCAACCTCTGGGTCAAGGTCAAAGGCGGTTGGTCCGACGACGAGCGCGCCCTGCGCTCGCTGGGCTACGGCGACCTGTAACCCTGTGGCGGCCCGGATCTCTCCGGGCCGCTCTGCTTTCGGGCCACTCCCATGGAACAACCAGTCGGCCAGCCGGCCTATGTGCTGCACAGTCGTGCCTACAAGGAAACCAGCGCACTGGTGGACTTCCTCACGCCGCAAGGCCGTGTGCGGGCCGTACTGCGCCGTGCACGAGGCAAAGGTGGCAGCCTGGTGCGGCCGTTCGTGCCGTTGGAAGTGGAGCTGCGCGGGCGGGGCGAGCTGAAGAACGTCGGCCGCCTGGAGGCGCTTGGCATTGCCAGCTGGTTGCACGGTGATGCGTTGTTCAGTGGTTTGTACCTCAACGAGCTGCTGATGCGTTTGCTGCCTGGCGAAGCCCCTCACCCCGCGCTGTTCGACCACTACACCCTGACCTTGCAGGCGTTGGCTGCCGGGCGCCCATTGGAGCCGCTGCTGCGCGCATTCGAATGGCGCCTGCTGGACGAGCTCGGTTATGCGTTTTCGTTGCAGCGTGATGTCAACGACATGCCCATAGACGCCAATGGCCGCTACCGCTTGCGCGTGGATGCGGGGCTTGAGCGGGTCGAGCTGCTGCAGCCTGGCCTGTTCCAGGGCTTCGAGCTGCTGGCCCTGGCTGAAGCGGACTGGGAAGCCCCCGGCGCCTTGCTCGCAGCCAAACGGCTGATGCGCCAAGCACTGGCCGTTCACTTGGGCGCTAAACCGCTGGTCAGCCGGGAACTGTTTCGCAAGCGCTGATCACGTCGTATGCTGTGGGGCTCAATCTTCAGGAGAGCCTTTCGTGACTCACAGCAACCGCATGCTTCTCGGCGTTAATATCGACCACGTGGCGACGCTGCGCCAGGCCCGGGGCACGCGTTACCCTGATCCGGTCAAGGCTGCTCTGGACGCTGAAGAAGCGGGCGCCGACGGCATCACCGTGCACCTGCGCGAAGACCGCCGGCACATTCAGGAACGTGACGTGGTGCTCCTCAAAGATGTGCTGCAGACGCGCATGAACTTCGAGATGGGCGTCACCGAAGAGATGATGGCCTTCGCCGAGAAAATTCGCCCGGCGCACATCTGCCTGGTGCCCGAGACCCGTCAGGAACTGACCACCGAAGGCGGCCTGGACGTGGCGGGGCAAGAGGCGCGGATCAAGGCGGCAGTGGAGCGCTTGGCGCGCACCGGTGCCGAGGTGTCGCTGTTCATCGACGCCGACGAGCGGCAGATCGAAGCGTCGCGTCGCGTAGGTGCGCCGGCCATCGAGCTGCACACCGGCCGTTACGCCGATGCGCAGACGCCGACCGAAGTCGCTGAAGAGCTCAAGCGCATCGTCGACGGCGTGGCGTTTGGCGTGGGGCAGGGGTTGATCGTCAACGCCGGTCATGGCCTGCATTACCACAACGTCGAGGCGGTCGCGGCGATCAAGGGCATCAATGAGCTGAACATCGGCCACGCGCTGGTGGCCCATGCGCTGTTCGTCGGCTTCAAGGCTGCGGTGGCGGAGATGAAGGCGTTGATCGTGGCGGCTTCGCGCTGATCACTGATTGACTCAACGGTGTGATGAGATGTGGTTCTTGTAGGAGCGCCCCGGCAAGGCTGCTCCTACAGGGTGCGGCGGCAGAACTGTCAGCGTCAGTTAGCGGGAAACACCAGGGTAAACCGGGTTGGCCCTGCCGGGCTGCTCATCACCTCGACCCGCCCACTATGCAACTGCATGATCGATTTCACGATCGCCAACCCCAGCCCGGTGCCTCCCTCCAGCCGTGAGCGCCCAGCACCCACTCGATAAAAACGCTCGAACAGCTGCGGCTGATGCTCTGCGGCAATGCCCGGCCCCTGATTCTCCACCCATACCCTGATATCGCTGCCCTCGCGCTCGATGCCAAGGTCTATGTGTTTGCCTGCCGGCGCATGCCGAATGGCATTGCTCAACAGGTTAGACAACGCACGCTGGAACATCAGCCGATCACCCAAGGCCGTGCCCCAGCCCCGGATGCGAAGCTCGATATCTTTGAACTCGGCACTGATGGCGAACAGTTCGGCCACCTGCGCCGTCTCATCGGCGAGCGCCAGGGGCTTGAGCGCCACCTGGGCCTGCGGCTGGCTGACCTGGGCAAGAAACAGCATGTCATTGATGATGCGGTTGAGCCGGGTCAGTTCTTCGATGCTGTCTTCCAGTACTTCCCGGTAATTGGCATTGTCGCGCTCACGGCTCAGTGTGACCTGGGCCTTGCCCATCAAGTTGCTCAGCGGTGTGCGTAGCTCGTGGGCCAGGTCGTCGGAAAACTGCGACAGCTGGCTGACGCCCTGGTCTAGGCGGTCGAGCATCACGTTGATGCTCCTGGCCAGCGTCGCCAGCTCCTGCGGCAGCCCGGTATCGGGCAACCGGTGTTGCAGGTCCTGTGCCGATACCTGCCCGGCGATTCGCCTGAAATGGTGCAGTGGCGACAGGCCACGCTGTACCAGCCACCACGCCGCAGCGCCGATCAACAGCAGCAGCAACGGCAAGACCAGCAGCGTCGAATGCAGGTAGGCCTGGAGCAGCGCGTTGTCGTCGGCGCGGTCGAGCGACATCATCACCCGCACCGGCGTCTCGTCGCGCAAGCGCATCTGGCGTGTCGCTGTCAGCATCTGGTTACCGCGGCTGTCGCGCCATTCGTGGAACGTCAGTCGCGTACCGGTCTGCAGTTCACCCACGCGCGACTCCAGGGCAGGGCCCAGGCTGAGCAGGTGCGGGTGGCGGCCTTCGAGTGCCAGCACGCTGAGGCTGAGGTTGTCGTGCCCCATGACCAGGTCGAGTAAAGGGTGGGCGCGGCTACCCAGGTCCTCGTTGCGCAGGTCGACCCGCAGATTGTGCTCCACCTGCAGCATCTTGCGCGCCAGGTCCTTACGGGCGCGGCTGTCCAGTTCGTGATCAAGGGCAAGCACGGCCAGGCAAGCCAACAGCAGCACCAGTACCGCCCCCATCAGCGTCACGCTCAGGCCCAGGCGCAGCGACAGACTGGCGTTTTTCAAAAGCGTGCCTCAAGTACATAGCCAACGCCGCGCAGGGTATGGATCAGCTTATCTTCGAACGGGTCGTCGATCTTCGCCCGCAGGCGCCGGATCGAAACCTCAACGACGTTGGTGTCACAGTCAAAGTTCATGTCCCACACCAACGAGATGATTTGCGTGCGCGACAGCACTTCGCCTGTCTGGCGCATCAGCAGGTGCAGTAAAGCGAATTCCTTGGCGGTGAGGTCGATGCGCTGCCCAGCGCGATAGGCGCGGTGGCGGCCGGGGTCCAGCTCCAGGTCGGCGACGCGCAGGGTGCTGGGCTGCAGTTGCTGGTCGTTGCGGCGCAGCAAGCTGCGGATTCGCGCCAATAACTCTGGGAATTCGAAAGGCTTGAGCAGGTAGTCATCGGCGCCCAGGTCCAGCCCTTTGACCCGGTCGGCAAGGCGACCGTGGGCGGTCAGCATCATGATGCGCGTGGCCGAGTCGGCGCGCAGCCGTTGCAGCACGGTCCAACCATCGAGCTCGGGCAGGTTGACGTCAAGGATGACCAGGTCGTAGGCCTGCTGGCGGGCCAGGTGCAGGCCGTCGGTGCCGGTATGGGCACAGTCGACCACGTAGCCGTTCTCGCGCAGGCCTTGTTGCAGGTAGTCGGCGGTACGCAGTTCGTCCTCGATGATCAGTAAGCGCATAGGGGGCTCGAAGTGGTGAAAAGGGGCGATTCTCGACCCTGAAGTGACATCAGGGTCAAGCGGCAGGATGTTACGGCATGAGAGAGGGGTATTTGCTTGGATAACGGATTTGTAATCTGGGTGTTAACTGGCTGTTTAGGCACATTGCAGGACTGTAATGCCCGCCTCACCTTGGCGTTAGCTACGCCTCGCTAGGATGGCCTCATCTGAACGGTTATCACGAGGCAAGCACGATGAACCTGATCAAATACCTGCTGTTGGCAACCCTGGCCCTGGGCAGCGCCAGCGTCTATGCCGAAGGGGGCGCCGAACGTTCCAGGCAGTTCTGGGAGGCCTTCCGCCAAGACCAGCAGCGCCTGCACGGCGACAAGCAACAGGTGCTGGTGAAGCAGGAACGTACTGCGCAGGAGAAGGCCCGCGAGGTGGCCAAGGACTGATTGTACCCACCTGCGACGCCATCGCTCCTCGTCGCAGGGTTTTTCGGGCGCCCGTCGGGCGCCTTTTTTATTTGCGCGCCACCAGCGTCGCCCGGCGCGGGGCCGGCAGGCCTTCGATGGTCCGGCTGTGGTCGTTCGGGTCGAGGAAGTCGCTTAGCGACTGGTAGCGCATCCAGTCGGTGCTGCGCTGTTCATCGATGCTGGTGACGCTGACATCGACGCAGCGTACATCGCTGAAACCGGCACGGCGTAACCAGCGCTCCAGGGCCGGTACCGAGGGCAGGTACCAGACGTTGCGCATCTGCGCATAACGGTCTTCAGGCACCAGCACCTGTTGCGCGTCACCTTCGACCACCAGCGTCTCCAGCACCAGCTCGCCGCCTTTGACCAGGCAGTCCTTGAGGGCCAGCAGGTGCTCTATGGGGGAGCGGCGGTGATAGAACACGCCCATGGAAAACACGGTGTCGAAACCTTCCAGGTTGGCCGGCAGGTCTTCCAGGGCGAACGGCAAGTGCCAGGCCGGCAGCTCCGGTAGGTACTGCTGTACTGCCTGGAACTGGCAGAAGAACAGCCAGTTGGGATCGACCCCGACCACCATGTCGGCACCTGCGCCGAGCATGCGCCACTGGTAGTAGCCGTTGCCGCAGCCGACATCGAGCACACGCTTGCCCTTGAGGTCCAGGTGCGGGCTGACCCGTGACCATTTCCAGTCCGAGCGCCATTCGGTGTCCACGTGCACGCCGAACAGGTCGAATGGCCCTTTGCGCCAGGGCGACAGGCCCATCAGCGCCTCGCGCATCTGCGCGCGGGTGGCATCGTCGCAGTCACAGTCCAGACGCAGCCCGTTGACCAGGTCGATTTCGCTCGGTTGCACGGCGGGCAGCGCGTCGAGCGCGCCGCGCCAGCGATCGAGGTCGCCGTGGCCTTTTTCCAGTTTGGCTTCCAGTTGCGCTTGCAGGCCTTGCGACCAGGAAGCCAGGGGGGTGCCCGCCAGGCGGCGGACAAGCGGGGACAAATCGATCATGGCAGGGCTATCAGCGAGGCAAAATTAAGGCATTGGAACCATGGCACGACCTTGGAGAAACCCGCAGCGCGCAGGCGCGCCTTGTGGGCCTCCAGGGTGTCTGGCTTCATCACGTTCTCGATGGCACTGCGCTTCTGGGCGATTTCCAGTTCGCTGTAACCATTGGCCCGTTTGAAGTCCAGGTGCAGTTCATTGAGCAGGGCCTGTTCCTCTTCATCGGCGAAATGCAGTTTCTCCGAGAGGATCAATGCGCCGCCTGGCAACAGGGCCTGGCGGATACGGCCAAGCAGTTCGAGGCGTTGATGGGGGGCGATGAACTGCAGGGTGAAGTTCATCGCCACCACCGAGGCGGGCTCGAAGGGCAGGGCGAGGATGTCGGCTTCCAGCACGCTGACCGGCAGCAGCTCCTGGAACATCGAGTCCTGGGCCGTGAGGTACTGGCGGCAGCGCTCGACCATCGCAGCGGAGTTGTCCACGGCGATCACCCGGCAGCCGTCGCTGCGTACATGACGGCGCAACGACTGGGTCACAGCGCCCAGTGAGGCACCCAGGTCGTACAGCGTGCTGTTCTGCTGGGCGAAGCGCGCAGCCAGCACGCCAAGGTTTTCGACGATGGTCGGGTAGCCCGGCACCGAACGCTTGATCATGTCCGGGAACACGCGCACCACGTCCTCGTTGAAGGCGAAGTCGGGTACCTGCTCCAGAGGTTGGGCGAAGAGGCGGTCGGGTTGTTTGCTCACGGCGGGCTCGATACGGGGTGAAACGGAGACGCATTTTAGCCAAAGGCGGCGCATCTTGCCATGGCAGTGCTTCGGGGTCAGTGCGATCACACTGGCTTAATTGAACTTTCCTACCCGATAACAACAATTACCTCTATTAACGTGAGCCCCGTAATACCGCTACTTTAATGACGCACTCCCATCGTGGGTTATACGGGTAAGGTCATGGAACATATAATGAATGATGCGTCGGGGCAGGCAGGTATTCCCATTGAGGAAATGGACCTGGCGCTCAAGGTTAAGTTATTGCCCGAACGGTACTTTGCATTTATCAGCAGCCGTATCAATAGCGGCAGCCAAGTGGGCGGCTTATTGACCGCAGAGAACCTCAAGGCAATCAAGTCGTATGCCAATGTTGTTCACCAGTTACCGCGCACCCGAAGCGACGTTGATCAGGATGTCAATTACGCGTCGCTCGGCATTGACGCCACCTATGTGCATGATCTGTATGTGGCGCTGCACAGGCATGTAAATGAATGGGACACGCTCGAACGCAGCATTAAACAGCTGGGGCCGGAAATTGAACTGTTCGCTGAAAGCCTGGTACAGCGCGGCGGTGCATTGCTGGATAACCTTGAGCGCAGCGAGGTGTTTCAGCAGATCAAGAAAAACAAATCCGAAGAAGGCGTGGATGTCTACAACCATGTGCTGACCCCGGATGAGCGCGAGCAGATCACATCCGTGTTAAGTGGCGGCATCACTGGCCTGATCCGTGAGATCGAGAACACTCAGCGGCGCATCGAAGACGTCGACAAGCGCGCCTCCTGGTTCAATCGTGAAATCAGGATTGAGCTCAAGCCTCGCATGGTGCGGTTGCTTAAGCATTTTGATGAAAAAAACGCCGCCCACGATGTCTTGGAAAAGCGCAAGCAGCTTGATGAGTGGGATCAGAAAATCGAACACCTCAAGTCGGAGTACGACGCCAACGTTGGTTATGCATTCACGGGGCTGGTGTTAGGCCCGCTGGGGCTGTTGGTGACCGGTGGTGTGTTCGGTGCCAAGGCAGAGCAGATACGTGCAGCCAAGAATGAAATGATTGCGCAACGGGATGAGTTGGCGCTTGCACTGATAAAAATGGAGCCGGCGCGCAAAGATTTTGAACGGGTATCTTCCTTGGTCAGGGACCTTCATTTCAGGTGCAAAGACCTGTCTGCGGCCACTAAAAGGCTTGCGGATGTCTGGTTGTTTCTGGCGTCCTATGCCAATAACTCGGTGAATGAGGCCAAGGAACTGACCAGCAGTACCCAATTGGAATCCTTCGTCCACGATTTTTCAGAGGTGATCAACCCGTGGACCAAGATAGGCGGTATTTGCCATACGCTGTCTGAATTGTTTAATGACCTGGTTGAAGAATACGAGGATGCCTGACATGGATGTTGCAAACGTCGAATACGCAATACCTGATTTCACCCGCATGCAGGTGTTGGAAGATCAGGCGTTCTTGTTGATTGATACCAAGCGCCAGCAGGTCTTGCCTGCAGCGCGAGAGCAACTGGATGATCTGAAGAAACTGATAGTGGCGGTGGAGCGGTTCTTCATGGAAAGTCTGGTCGGCGGCATCGTCCTTCTGGAAAATCGGGAATTTGTTACCCGCACGGCGGTGGCCAGCATCGATACGAGGTTGGCCGGCGTTATCAGCCGGCTCAACCAGCATCATGCAGTATTGGCCAAGCAGTGTTTGCGGCTGGAGCTCTTTTCGCTTTCTGCCTTGGTGCAGCAGTTGCCCGACCTGGAAGCACGCACCGCCAGGCTCGATGGCCAGGTCGCAGCGTTTGACCAGCGCTTGCAGCAGCAGCGGCAACAACAGACGGATATCGTCCAGGCCATCACGCTGTTCGAAAAACCCTCCATCTCCAGTGCCTTGAAGGGGCTGATCCCCAGTGAGGAGGAGATCGCTCAGATAGCCGGGTTGATCAAAGACCCGAAAGTCGACACCCAGTTGCTCACGGCAGTCGTTCAGAAACTCACAAGCCACGTCGATGTACTGGAAGGGGCGAAAACGTTCAATGACCTGATCAAGGTGCGCGCCCAGCTCGACGTGAAGATCAGTGAAACGACCGGTGACCTGGCAGCGGTGAAGCACGCCTTGAACGATGCACTGAACGAGTACGAGGCAGTCAAGCTGCTGGTCGGGGTTGAGCCGCTCAAGCAGGCGTGGCTGCAAGAGCTGCGTAAGGTGGAGCAAGAATGGCACTCTCAAGCCATGCAGCTCAACCCCATGATGGACCTGGCGGTCGCGCAGGTGAAGCTGCAGGACCTTTGCACGTACCTGCAGGCAGTCAAAGTTGCCAGCGACAGGCGTTAAGCGCTGTCAGCGGACGATGATCTTGCACTCGAAGCTCTGCACCGGTGCTATTTCAGCTTCCCAGGGGCGTTGGTAGACCAGGACGAGTTGGCCTTCTCCGGCACTGCTGGCAAGGTAGCGCCAGGTGGACGAGCCGGCACTGCCGACCACGTCGGTGTCATCGGGGGCACTGTAGAGCTCGGGGCCGAGGCTTTTCAGGATGCTTGCGGCAGGGTTCTCAATGCGCCAGCGGTAGCCGGTTGAGGGATTTCCTGGCAGGGTCAGGGTCAGTGCCTGGCCCACCTGCAGACGCTGGGGGCATTCGCTTTCGGCGTCCAGTTCGACGGTTTGCAGGGGGTGTTGGGCGCAGGCAGCAAGCAGGGCGAGGCTCAAGGGAACGAGCAGACGAGGGGCGGTCATGTTGGCTCCAAAGGCTGGCAATGGCCTGAGGATAACCGAAGCAGGTGCAAATTTGTGCCACCTGTACTGGCCTCTTCGCGGCTTAGGCCACGAAGAGGCCAGGACTGATCAGAACAACACTTTCGCCACGTCGGCAAAGCGCTTGGCGAAATGCACCGTCAACCCTTCACGCAGGTAGTCCGGCAATTCCTCGAAGTCGCCGCGGTTGGCCTCCGGCAAGATCAACTCGAAGATCTTCTGCCGCTTGGCAGCAATCACCTTCTCACGCACCCCGCCAATGGGCAGCACCTGGCCGGTCAGGGTCAGTTCACCGGTCATGGCCACGCCCTTTTTCGGCGCCTGGTCCCGCGCCAGCGACAGCAGCGCGCTGGCCATGGTCACCCCGGCACTCGGGCCGTCCTTGGGCGTAGCGCCCTCGGGCACGTGCAGGTGGATGAATGCTTCGTTGAAATAGCCTGGGTCACCACCAAACTGCTGGAGGTTGGAGCTGACGTAGCTGTAGGCGATCTCGGCGGACTCCTTCATCACATCCCCCAGTTTGCCGGTCAGCTTGAAGCCGCGGTTGAGGGTGTGAATGCGGGTGGCTTCGATCGGCAGCGTGGCGCCGCCCATGCTGGTCCAGGCAAGGCCCGTGATCACGCCCTTGCCGGCCAGCACCTGCTCGCTGCGGAACACCGGCATGCCGAGCGCGGCCTCCAGGTCCTTGCTGCCAATCTTAAGCTTGGCATCCGGGTCTTCCAGCAGCTTGACCACGGCTTTGCGCACCAGTTTGCCCAGTTGCTTTTCCAGCTGTCGCACGCCGGCCTCGCGGGCATAGCCTTCGATCACGGTGCGCAGGGCGCTGTCAGTGATGCTCAGGCTGGTCTTGGCCACGCCGGCCTTGGCCAACTGCTTGGGCCACAGGTGGCGCTTGGCGATGGCCAGCTTCTCTTCGGTGATGTAGCCGGAGAGGCGGATCACTTCCATGCGGTCGAGCAAGGGCCCTGGGATCGAGTCGAGGGTGTTGGCGGTGCAGACGAACAGCACCTTGGACAGGTCCAGGCGCAGGTCGAGGTAGTGGTCCAGGAAGTCGACGTTCTGCTCGGGGTCGAGGGTTTCCAAAAGAGCCGAGGCTGGGTCGCCCTGGTAGCTCTGGCCCATCTTGTCGATCTCGTCGAGCATGATCACCGGGTTCATCACTTCGACGTCTTTGAGCGCCTGCACCAGCTTGCCCGGTTGGGCGCCGATGTAGGTACGGCGGTGGCCCTTGATTTCCGCCTCGTCGCGCATGCCGCCGACGCTGAAGCGGTAGAACGGCCGGCCAAGGGATTCGGCGATGGACTTGCCGATACTGGTCTTGCCCACACCGGGCGGGCCCACCAGCAGCACGATCGAGCCGCTGATCTCGCCTTTCCAGGCACCCACGGCGAGGAATTCGAGGATGCGTTCCTTGATGTCGTCCAGGCCCGCGTGGTGTTGGTCAAGCACCTTGCGCGCGTGCTTGAGGTCGAGCTTGTCTTTGCCGTAGACGCCCCAGGGCAGGGCGGTGGCCCAGTCGAGGTAGTTGCGGGTCACGGCGTATTCTGGCGAGCCGGTTTCAAGGATCGCCAGCTTGCCCATTTCTTCGTCGATGCGCTTTTGCGCCTGGGCGGGCAGCGTCTTGCCTTCAAGGCGCTGCTCAAACTGTTCGAGGTCGGCGCTGCGGTCGTCCTTGGTCAGGCCCAGCTCCTGCTGGATGACCTTGAGCTGCTCTTTGAGGAAAAACTCGCGTTGGTGTTCGCCGATCTGGCGGTTCACCTCGGCCGAGATCTCGTTCTGCAGACGCGCCACTTCGACCTCTTTGCGCAGCATCGGCAGGACCTTTTCCATGCGCTTGAGCATGGGCACGCAGTCGAGCACTTCCTGCAACTGGCTGCCGGTGGCCGAGGTGAGGGCTGCGGCAAAGTCGGTCAGCGGCGAAGGGTCGTTGGGGCTGAAGCGATTGAGGTAGTTTTTCAGCTCTTCGCTGTACAGCGGGTTGAGCGGCAGCAGCTCTTTGATCGCGTTGATCAGCGCCATGCCGTAGGCCTTGACCTCGTCGGTAGGCTCGGTGGGCTGGCGCGGGTATTCCACTTCGACCAGGTAGGGCGGGCGATGGTGCTTGAGCCAGGTACGGATGCGTACCCGGGTCAGGCCCTGGGCAACGAACTGCAGCTTGCCGTTTTCACGGCTGGCGTGGTGCACCTTGACCAGGGTGCCGTACTCCGGCAGAGCCGAGGTGTCGAAATGACGGTGGTCTTCGGGCGGGGTATCCATGAAGAACAGCGCCAGGCAGTGGTCCGGCGTCTTGGCGACCAGGTCGAGGGTTTCTGCCCAGGGCTCTTCGTTGACGATTACCGGCAACACTTGTGCAGGGAAGAATGGGCGGTTGTGGATCGGGATCACATAGACCTTGTCCGGCAGCTGCTGGCCGGGCAGGGCGAGGGCATGGCCGGGGGCGGCCTGGGTGTCGGTGTGTTCGACTTCGCTGTGTTCGTCGGGGTGTTCGGGGAAATCCTGCTGGTCGCTCATGGGGCACCTGCGTGAATGACTATGGTGCTTAGATGGGGCGCGGGGGGATGGGTTTCAAGCTTCGCGTTAGAAGCTGCAAGCTGCAAAAAAAAACGGGGCCATGCAGGCCCCGCTTTCTCTTGTGGCTTGTAGCTTGCCGCTAGAAGTTTAGTCGGCGAGTTTGTAAGCGATGATGTAATCACCCATCTTGGTGCCCAGCGAGCCGTGGCCGCCAGCGGTTACCAGCACGTACTGCTTGCCGTCCTTGCCGCTGTAGGTCATGGGCGTGGCCTGGCCACCGGCCGGCAGGCGGGCTTTCCACAGCTCTTTGCCGTTGTTGGTGTCGTAGGCACGCAGGTACTGGTCCAGGGTGCCGCTGAGGAAGCCGACGCCGCCTGCGGTGACGATCGAACCGCCCATGCTTGGCACGCCTACCGGCATCCCGATCGGTATCGGGGTGCTGTCGCGGGTGGTGCCGTTCTTGTGCTTCCACACGACCTTGTTGGTGAACAGGTCGATGGCCGCCACATAGCCCCAGGCAGGCGCCTGGCACGGTACGCCCAGCGGCGACATGAACGGGTGCATGGTCACCGCGT
Source organism: Pseudomonas putida (assembly GCF_025905425.1). NCBI lineage: Bacteria > Pseudomonadati > Pseudomonadota > Gammaproteobacteria > Pseudomonadales > Pseudomonadaceae > Pseudomonas > Pseudomonas putida. Next base: position 352,908 of record NZ_CP109603.1, read on the forward strand.
ACGGTGCGCCGGTGTTTGGCTGCACGCCGCTGGTTTCGCTCTCGCGCTTGCTGCCAGCGGCCACTTGCTCGCGTGGCACCATTTTCGACACGAAGGCCATGTAGTTGGGCGAGGTGAACAGCAACTGGCGTACCGGGTCGACCGACACGCTGCCCCAGTTGAACACACCAACGTTACCCGGATAGATCAGCGAACCCTGCTCGGACGGCGGAGTGTACTGGCCTTCGTAACGCAGTTCGCGGAACTGGATGCGGCACAGCATCTGGTCAAACGGCGTGGCGCCCCACATGGCCTGTTCGGTCAGCTCAGGGCCGAGCAGGTTGAGGTCGGAGCGGGCCTGGGTCGGCGAGGTGTGGTCGCCTTTCACCGCGCCTTGCGGGGTCGGGATCTCACGAATCGGCACAATCGGCGTACCGTCGCGGCGGTCCAGCACATACAGGCTGCCTTGCTTGGTCGGCACGATGATTGCCGGTTTCACGCCATCGGCGGTCTTCAGGTGAACCAGGGTCGGCTGGCTGCCGACGTCCATGTCCCACAGGTCGTGATGGGTGAACTGGTAGTTCCAGCGGGCCTTGCCGGTGGTCAAGTCCAGGGCGACAACGCCTGCGCTGTACTTCTCCGCGCCTGGGGTGCGGTCGGCGCCCCACTGGTCGGGGGTTTGGTTGCCCAGCGGCAGGTAGATCATGCCGAGGTCTTCATCGACACTGGCAATCGACCACATGTTTGCCGAGTTGCGGCTGTAGGTCTTGCCGGGGGCCAGTGGTTTGGTGTCGTCCGGGTTGTTGCTGTCCCAGTTCCACACCAGGTGGCCGTCGTGCACGTCGTAGGCACGGATGACGCCGGAGGGCTCGTTGGTCGACTCGTTGTCGGTGACATGGCCGCCGATGATCACCAGATCACGGGTGATCGCTGCAGGCGAGGTGGAGTAGTAGCCGCCAGCGGTGAACGGGCCGATGCCGGTGGTCAGGTCGACCACGCCCTGGTTGGCGAAGCCTTCGCAGACCTTGCCGTTGTCGGCGTTGATGGCGATCAGGCGGGCGTCCGCAGTGGGCAGGTACAGGCGGCGTGGGCAGGCCTGGGCAACGGCTTGGCCTGCGTCGGTGATCTTCGGTGCTGGTGTGCCGTCACGGCTGACGTAGTTGTTCTCGTCATAGTACGAGACGCCGCGGCAGGTCATGTGGGCAAAGCCCTTGAAGGTGCCGACCGGGCTCTTGACCTGGGGGTCGTAACGCCAGATTTCGGCGCCGGTGTCCGGGTCCAGGGCCAGCAGTTTGCTGTGCGCGGTGCAGGCGTAAAGCATGCCGTTGACCTTCAACGGGGTGTTCTGGTTGGTCAACTCCACCGGGTCGTTGTCGGTCGGCAGGTCGCCGGTACGGATGCGCCAGGCTTCTTCCAGGCGGTAGGCGTTCTGCGGGGTGATCTGGCGCAGCGGCGAGTAGCGGTCGCCATGCTCGGTGCGGCCGTAGGCCTGCCATTCGCCGTCGGGCATGGCGGGCGCGGCACTGGCCATCTCGCTGCTCTCACGGCCCAGTTCGCCGAACACTTCACCTGGGTGGGTGAACTGGCTGCCCAGCGCACAGGCGCCGGAGGCGAGGACTGCGACGCTGAGCAACGCGGTGTTGGCCGTGGCGGCCGGGCCGATCAGGGGGCGACGCGCCCATGGCAGCAGCAGGACCACGCCGATGGCGAACCAGATGGCCAGGCGCGGCACCAGTTGCCACCAGTCCAGGCCCACTTCCAGCAATGCCCAGGCCGTGCTGCCGAGCAGCACCAGGCCATACAGGCCAAGGGCGATACGGCGCTGGGCCAGCAGCAGAATGCCGGACAGGGCAAAGCCGATACCGGCGATCAGGTAGTACAGCGACCCCCCCAGCTGGCTCAGCTTGATACCGCCCGCCAGCAGGGCCAAGCCCATCAGCAATAGCAGCACGCCCAGAAGGCGCGGTAGCCAGCGGGTTCCATTCTTGGCACCGTCAGTGCTCATCGTAGGTTCTCCGTTACGTCAAAAAAGTTGATCAGAAACTGCTTTGGATCTTCAGGCCGCCGATCAGGGCATCGTCAACCTGCGACACCCCGCCCGGGTGGCGGATGTACTGCAGGTTGGGGCGCACCGTGAGCCAGTCGGCCAGGTGAATGCCGTAGTACAGCTCGGCGCTGTACTCCGTGTCCTGCACGGGCAGGAAACCAGGGTTGTGGTAGTCGTCGAGGCCGGCGGCCTGGTTGGCCAGGCGGGCGTTCTTGCGATAGGCCGGGTTAACGTGCACGCGGGCGAGGGCGAAGCCGATGTCGTCCTTGGCGCGGGCATCGAAGGGCCCTTTGTATACCAGTCCTGCCTGAACATAGTTGTCGATGGCATTGGTCTTCTTGTCGTGCAATGTGGCATTGGCGAACACGCTCAGGCCGCGCGACTGGTCGGATGCCAGCGAAGTGACCTGCTGCTGGGCGCCGAGCCACATGCCGTGCTTGCTCGAACTGCTGCGGTAGGCGGCGCCGCTGAGGGCGGCCGGCTGGCCGTTACTGTCGTTGAGCACATCTTGTGCCTTGGCATTACTGTAGTAGTAGCCGGCGCGATATTCCCCTTTCAGGCCATTGACCTGTGGGCTCCACACCAGTTCGACCGGCATGATGGCACCCTGGGTGCCACTGCCGCTGAGCTTGAAACCGTTGCCCGACTCCAGGTTGGAGGGGTTTTGCTCGTACACGCCGACCTGGGCATAGAGCGTGTCGGCCAGGTTGTAGCGCACGCGCAGGGCCCACTGGCTGACGGGCCAGTTGTACCAGATGCCACCCACCCAGTTGCCCACCTGCGAACCGCAGAAGGCCAGGTTCTGGAAGTCGCAGGGGAAGCTGTTGAAGTCTTCGCCTTCGCCGAAACGGCCAAATTTGACGTCCAGCGCGCCATCGAAGTACTTCTGTTTGACCCACAGTTGCGTGAGCCGCCAGGTTTCACCACGGCCCCAGACTTCCTGGGCGGAAGTGAAACCGCCGACGCGCGGGTCGTTGATGCGGTCGTTGCTGATGTTGTCGCCGTGGCGCTCGGTGATGGTCAGCTGGAATTCGGTGTCGCCCCAACCAAGGATCTTTTCCAGGTCCAGATGGCTACCGAAGGTGAACTGGTCGCTGTAGCGCGCGGTACGGTCGTGGTCGAAGCCACCGTGCAGGTTGCTGCCCATCTCGCCGGTATAGCCGAGGGTGAAGTCGTAACCTTTTGCCAACAATTCGCTGCGGCTGCCGCCCCAGTCACCCAGCATCCAAGGGGAATCGCTGGCGAACATGTCGCTGGCGCTGACAGGGGTTGCGAGTGCGGTGAGGGCAAGGCCGATGAAGCAGGTTTTGGGCAGCTGGAGCATGAGATAGCGCTATCTTTTGATTATTGAACAAACGGCAAGGGCATCGAAGGGCGAGCCCGTCAATGGAGATGACAACAAGGTGGATTCAGTGAAGCGATTCAGCTTTCGGCGGGGAGGATATAGCGGAAGTTGTAAGAAAAAAAGACAATTTGTCGCAGTTGATTGTTGTTAATTCAGTAATAGTGCTGTTGTTGCAATTACCCAAACCTGTGGGAGCGGGCTTGCTCCGCGAATGGGGCGCAAAGCGCCCCAAGGGATTTCAGAACGACGTCCGCAACCCGACTTGCACGCTGCGCCCCGGTGCTGGCGCAATATCGCGCAGAATCGAACTGGCGTAGCGCACGGTCTGGTCCGTCAGGTTTTCACCCCGCACGAACGCCAGCCACTGGCTTTGCCCGATGTCAAAGCGATAGCCGACGCTGGCGCCCAGCGTGGTGTAGCCATCGGTGCTGGTCTCGTTGGCCGGCTTGCGATGTTGCGACGTGGCATGCTGCACATCGACCCGCGCCTGCCAGCGGTCCAGCTCCCAGACCAGGCCGCTGTTCAACCGCAGCGGTGCGATACGCGGCAATGGCTCGCCGCTGTCGAGGTTCTTGGCACGGGTATAGTCGCCGGACAGCTCCAGTGCGAAGCTGCCATACCGGTTCTCGACCAGTTGCCAGCGGTCCTGCGCCTCGATGCCATAGAAGCGTGCCCGCACACCCTGGTATTGATACTCCGGGATGCCGCCATGGTCGTGGTCATGGCCATGGTCGTGATCGTGATCGTGATCGTGGTCATGCTCATCCTCGCCATGGTCGTGATCATGCCCTTCACGCAGGTTACCCGTGCCGATCAGGCCGATGTAATTGCGAAAGTGGCTGTAGAACACGCCGACACTGCCCTTGTGGGTACCATTGTCGAAGCGCAGGGCCAGGTCACCAGAAATGGCCTTTTCCTTGTTCAGGCTGGCATCGCCCACTTCATACGCACCCGTGGCCACGTGCGCACCATTGGCATAGAGCTCATAGAAGGTCGGGGCGCGCTCCGTGTAACCAAGGTTGGCGGCCAGCGCCCAGACCGGGTCGAGCTGGTACACCGCCCCAGAGGACAGGCTGAAGGCATTGAAACTGCTGGCGCTGTCGGCCGCAGCAAAGGTCGCGTTGCCCTTGGCATCCGGCTCGACCCGGGTGTGTTCCAGGCGTGCGCCCAGGCTCAGGTTCAGGCGCTCGGTGGCCTGCCATTGCTCGAGCATGAACAGCGCCAGGCTGTCGGTATCGGTATGCGGGACGAACGCCTCCTCGCCCAGCGCCGAGAACTCGTTGCGACTGACCTGGGCGCCGATCACCCCTTCAACCGGCCCGATGGGCTGATGGCGTGCCTCGATGCGGGCTTCGTAGCCCTTGTTCTTGAAGGTGGTGTGCACCTCGCCTTGTTCGATCTCGCTGTGTTCGTAGTCGGTATAACCGGCATCGACCTTGACCGAGCTGAACGGGCCGTCCAGGTCGCGCAGCTCTGAGGCGAAGCCGTAGTGGTCCTGCTTCATGTCCAGGCGTACGCCGGGTTCGGCCACCGAACCGTAGTTGCTGTCATAGCGGCTGTAGGACAAGCCGGCATACCCATGATCCCAATGGTAGGACCCGCCGACGGCGCCCCCGTCCTGGCGCCCGTCGCTGTTTTCCAGGCGGTGTTTGCTGCCGGGTTCGTCGGCGTCGCGCACTTTCGAACTGCGTGCGTAGCCGGGGATGCGCAGGTCGTTGAACTGGCGGCTGTTGGCGTCCAGGTGCAAGGCGAAGGCGCCGTTGCCTGCCTCCAGCTTACCGGCGCTGCTGCGGGTGGTGTCGGCACCGCCGTAACGCAGTTCGCCAGCCCCGTGGATGCCTTCGATGGGCGCATCGGGGATGCGGTTATCGAACGTATTGACCACCCCTCCGATCGCATTGCCGCCATACAGCAGGGCGGCAGGGCCGCGGACGATTTCGACGCGCTCCACATTCACAGGATCGAGCGGCACGGCGTGATCGTAGGAGAGCGACGAGGCATCCAGGGCGCCGACGCCGTTGCGCAGGATGCGGATACGGTCGCCGTCCAGGCCACGAATCACCGGGCGACTGGCGCCAGGGCCGAACCAGGTGGAGGCGACACCGGGCTGTTTGTTCAGGGTTTCACCGAGACTGCCGTGTTGCTGCTGCAGCAGGTCGTCGCCTTCGAGGACCGTGCTCGGGGCGGCCAGTTGGCGGTTGCCCAGCGGGTTGGCAGTGATGACCTGGGGTTCGAGTTCAACGGCCTGGCTGGGCGATGAGGCCAGCCAAAGCGCGACGGCGAGGGGGGAGAGGCGGAGCGGGATGTACAGCATGGGGATGGGGCGTTCCTTGGCAGAGGCTGTTTTAATGTAACTGTATAACATATCTATTTCAGCATAAGGGTTTCGCCTCTGGCCAGCGGTTTTTCAAGCGCCCCCAGATCCCCTGGCCACTACACTCGTGTAAGGTGCGCACCTTTCCCACGCTGGAGCACTGGCATGAGCACGGCCCAACACAACGCGCTGCACGGCAAGACCCTGGAGCAGATCCTCACCGAGCTGGTGGCTCACTACCAATGGCAGGGCCTTGCCGAGCGTGTCGACGTGCGCTGCTTCAAGAGCAATCCGACCATCAAGTCGAGCCTGACTTTCCTGCGTAAGACCCCTTGGGCACGGGAGAAGGTCGAACAGCTGTACGTGAAGCTGCAGCGCAAGGCCTGAGGTGCGGCGCCATCCGTGGCTGACCCTGGCAGCCCTGCTCGGCTGGTTCGGCCTTGCCGTCCAGGTCTATCTGGTACTGCTGGCACGCTGGCAGGAGCACGCCAGCCTGATCGGCGGCCTGGTCAATGTGTTCGGCTACTTCACGGTTTTGACCAACACCCTGGTGGCGACTGTGCTGAGCTATGCGGCGTTTGGCCGAGAGGGCGGCGCCAAGCGCTTCTTCCTGTTGCCGTCGGTAAGTTCTGCTGTGGCGGCCAGTATCGTGCTGGTGGCGCTGGCCTACAGCGTGCTGTTGCGCCACCTGTGGCAACCCGAGGGCTGGCAGTGGCTGGCGGACGAACTGCTGCACGATGTGATGCCGGCGTTGTTCGTGCTGTACTGGTGGTTCGCAGTGCCCAAGGGCCATTTGCGGCTGTGGCACCTGGCGCGCTGGGCGCTGTACCCGGCGGGGTACTTTGTTTATGCACTGTGGCGGGGCAGTGAGATTGGCGTGTATGCCTACCCGTTCATCGATGTGTCGAGACTCGGCTATGGGCAGGTCATGCTCAATGCCCTCGGGGTGTTGGCGGGGTTCTGGGGGATTGGGCTGGTGCTGCTGGGGCTGGATAGGTGGCGGGGCAGGCAGTTGGCGGCCAGCGTGTAGGAGCAGCGCAAGGCTGCTCTACAGAAAGCGCGTTACCTGTTGAGGCCTGGGCCGTTTACTCGTCGTCCGCAGTACCGTCTGCCCGCCAGTAGGCCGCTGCTTTCAAGGCATCTTCCGGCACGCCTTTGTCCAGCAACAACGCCTTGGCCTGGCGAGTCAGGGCTTTCTCCAGCGCCACCCAACCGTACAGCTTGCCTTGCGGCAAGGTCAGGTTCTTCAGCAGGGCGAGCACGTCCTCTTCCTGGCGCCTTACCCAGATCACATCCAGCTGCGCCTTGCTCGGCAGTGGCTGGCGCTCCTGTTCGTCTTCGATCTGGATCACCGCCAGCACCTGGCGGCCCGCAGGCAGTTCTTCAAGGCGCCGGCCGATGGCGGGGATGGCGGTCTCGTCGCCAATCAGCAGGTAACTGTCGAAGATGTCCGGCACCACCAGCGAGGCCCTGGGGCCGGCGATGTTCAGGTGCTGGCCTGGGGTGGCCTGGGCAGCCCAGGTGGAGGCAGGGCCATCACCGTGCAGGACGAAGTCGATGTCCAGCTCAAGGGCCACCAGGTCGATGCGCCGTGGCGTGTATTCGCGCATGGTGGGCCGTGCGCCACCGTCACGGCCCAGGTTACTGGCCTCGATGGCCTGCTGTTGCTCTGGGGTTTCGGCGAACAGCAGTTTGACGTGGTCGTCACTGCCGACGCTGGTGAAGCCCGCCAGCTCCGCACCACCCAACGTGATACGACGCATGCGTGGGGTCAGGTCGGTGACGCGCAGCACGTCAAGGCGGCGTTGGCGGATTTCGTGATTGACGCGGTGGATGGTGTCACTCATGGGTGTTCTCCGTAACGGGGGCGGCCGGCCCGGAGGCGATGGCCTTGGCAGTGTTGTTGAGCAGGTCGCGAACCCGCTCGATTTCTTCCGGTGTCCAGCGCCCGCTGTGCATATGCAGTGCATGGCGCAGGTTGCCGACTGCTTCATGGATCTCGGGTGGGCGGTCGTGGCCGCGCAGTGCGCGCTTGCTGACTTCAATGCGCATGCGCACGCCGTCAAGGGCGACGGCCTGTTCGGCCAGGGCGTTGCGGCCGGCATCGGTGATGACGTAAAGGCGTTTGCTGCCTTGGGTCTGGCCGCTGATCAGCTCGGCCTCCTCAAGGAAGTTGAGGGTGGGGTAGATGACGCCAGGGCTAGGGCTGTAGCTGCCGTCGAAGAGGTTTTCGATTTGGCGGATCAGGTCATAGCCGTGGCCAGCTTGCTCGGCCAGCAAGGCCAGCATCAGCAGCTTCAGATCGCCCGGGGCGAAGACGCGTGGGCCGCGTTCGCCGCGGCCGGGGCGACGTTCGAAGGGGTCGTGGGGTGAATGCTCGCGCATGATCATGGGCTCCGTCTTGTGCGATATATCTTAAGATATTACTCAAGATATATCTAAAGACAAGCCCTTTAATGCGGATGATTATCATCTAAATGTTGGATGAGTCCGATCCGTGCATCGCTACCTGGGGTGGTTTGCACTCATTTGGATTGCCAGGTTGCAGGTACGGCATGAGGATCGGCGCCATGCCCTTGAGCACCTGAACGGGCAACGCCGAGGTAAATTTGAAGGCTTCCGCCGTGCGCCCCGGCACGAACGCAGTCAATGTGCCGAAGTGGTTATCCCCCAGGAAGAACACGAACGTGGCGGTACGGTTCAGCGAGCGCGAGCCGATCAGCCGGCCGCCCGCCCCGAAGCTTTCGATGCGGTTGTCGCCGGTACCGGTCTTGCCGCCCATCACCAGCGGTGTGCCGTCCTGTAGCTTGAAACTGCCGGAAATACGCCGGGCGGTACCCGCATCGACCACTTGCGACATGGCCCCTTTCAGGGCCCGCGCGACCTCAACCGGAAGGATGCGTTGGCCGCGGTCCGGGTCACTCACCAGCTTGGTCTCGTAGGGCGTGTTGTCGGCGAAGTGCAGGGTGTCGATGCGCAAGGTCGGCAGGCGCACGCCGTCGTTCTGGATAATGCCGACCAGTTCGGAGAGGGCGGCCGGGCGGTCGCCCGAGCTGCCGATGGCGGTGGCCAGTGACGGCACTAGGTGGTCGAACGGATAGCCCACGCGCTTCCAGCGTTGGTGGATGTCGAGGAACGCTTCGATCTCGACCATGGTGCGAATGCGGCTGTCGCGCGCGCCCTGGTGGCGGCTCTTGAACAGCCAGCCATACACCTCCTGGCGTTCGAAGCGGCTGGCATTGACCATTTCGGTCAGCGACGAACTCGGGTGCTTGAGCAGGTAGCCGAGCAACCACAGGTCCAGTGGGTGGACCTTGGCGATGTAACCCTGGTCAGGCAAGTCGTACTTGCCCGGGCCGTAGGCGTCGTACATTTCCGACAGGCGACCGTCGGTGAGTTTGCCCAGGGCGATCTTGTCGTCCTTGCTGTGCGCGCGCACGAACGCGTTGAAGGTTTCCTGGCCCGCTTCGGGGAACAGGTAACGGTGCACCGCCGCCAGGCGCTGTGGGGTCACGCGCATGCTGTCGAGGAAGGTATCCAGGCGTTGTTGCGAGGTCTTGCGCTGGTACTTCTTCCAGAACCGCATCAGGTAGTTGGTGCCTTCCTTGTCAGCGAACCGGGCCAGGTATTCCTGGCGGCGTGGGTCGGCGTCGTCCTTGAGCAGCGGTACCCGATTGAACGGCTGTTGGTAGGTCACGTAGCGCACCACGTCGCGCATCAGGCGGATAAACGGCAGGTTGATCGACTCGCGCAGGGCAATCTTCAGCGTCGGGTTGCGGCTGTTGTCTTCCTTGCGGAAGTTGTTGAACACGTGCATGCCGCCGCCGGTGAAGAACGCTTCGCCGGTATTGGCCGAATACTTGCGTTCCAGCGCGGCGTCGAGCATGGCATCGAGGTTCTGGTCCTTGCTGTTTTGCGTCAGCCATTCCAGCGACCACTGGGTGAGGCGGTCCAGTTCGGCCACCTCGACCTTTTTCAGTTCGGCGGCAGGCTTGCCAGCGTATTTGTCGTGCAGTTCGGCAATGATTTCAAGGTAGGTGGTAAGCACCCGCAGCTTGGCGGTCGAGCCCAGCTCCAGCTTGCTGCCTTCGTTGATGTCAAACGGCTGGTCGGTGCTGTCGGTCTGCACCCGCACCCGCGAACCGTCCGCCGTGCGCTCGATCAGCGTGAAGCTGTAGCGCACCTGGTCGGTGGTCTTGCTGGTCAGCAGGCGCTCGCCGATCAGGCCAATCTGGGCGGCAAATTCAGGGTCGGAGAGGTTTTTCAGGTACTGGCTGACCTGCATCTGCAGGTCGGCCTGCAAGGTGCTGGTGGCCGACAAGTCGAGGCGATCGAGGTCGTACAGTGGGCGGTTGAGCATGGCCGCCAGGCGATTACGGGCCAGGCTGATGCCTTTGTTGGTGATGATCGGGACGATGGTCGGTTGTGCCACCCAGTCGCGATACACCGCCTTGCTGGCCAGCGCCGCGTCTGCCAGTGGCTGGTCGATGACCTTGTTGGCGGCCAGTACGCGAACGTGCGAATCTGTGAGCTCGGCCAGTTCGACGCGGCCTTTGGACAGGTAATGCGAGGGGCGGCGCTGGGCGATCATCAGCGACAGCACCTGGCGCAGTGCCAGGCCGCGCGCGGCCATGCTTTCGGGGTCGCTGGCGGTCGAGATCAAGGCCTGGTTGACCTGATCGAAATCGGCGCCGTACCACACCCGCAAGCCCTCAGCCATGCCATGCACTTCGCCGTGGCCGGGCACCGCCGAGAGCGGCACGCTGTTGAGGTAGTCGCGCACGATGCGCTGACGGGCCTCGGTGGTGTCCGGGCCGCCCTGGTAGGCGCGCACGCTGGCGGAAATCATCTGCCGAATCTTCTCGGCACCGGACACGGTCAGGCCATCCGGCGAGTGGCGGTACTTCTCCAGTTGCGTCGCCAGGGTACTGCCGCCCGCCGACTGGCCGGGCAGGGCAAAGTACTTGGCCACCTGGCTGTAGGCGGCCTTGGCGAAGCGCGGCCAATCCACCGCCGGGTTGTTGCGCGGGTCCTTGGTATCGAGCAGGTCGCGGTTCTCGATATACAACAGGCTGTTGACCATCACCGGCGGGATCGCTGCAAAGTCCGGGTACAGGTGCTGCGGGTAGTTGTACTGGTAGAGCGTGTCGCCACGGCAGTCGGTGATCGACAGGCCAGCCTGGATCTTCTCGATGTAGGGGGCGAACAGGCCGTGATCGACGTAGTCCATCAACGCTGGCGAGAACCGCACTTGTTCACTGATCAGGTAGTCGCGTTTGAGCAGCCGCGGCAGGAATTCACCTAGCGCGCTGTAGCCCAAACGTTTGTCGAACGGGCCTTCACCGGGGTAGACGATGGCATCGCTGGGGCCAGGCTGCAGCGAATAGGTCAGGGTGGTGGCGAGTTTGCTGAATTCCCGCGATTGCAGGTTGGAGGTGCGGAACTCGTCATAGGCGGCAAAACCCAGGGCAATGAGGGCCACCAGCAGGATGAGGATGATCAGCCGCCACCAGAGCCGACGCTGACGTGGGGACTTTGCAGGTGGCGTCTCGGCCGGAGGGGTTGCGGGTGCTTCCGTTCTGGTTGGTTCCGATTGCCACAGTGCGCCCATAGTCTTCTATCCGGCCAGGTATTTTCGTCTTGCTTGTCTGAAGCTTAGACGTTGACCGGGTTAGGTGAAAAATTTGTAGGAGGGCGAGAAAACTGGCGTAGGGATATGCGGCTTTGGTGTGGGTTTCGGGGTAAGGCGATGTTGTTAAGGTGGCAGCATGTGTCTGGCGCTGTTCGCAGCCTCAGAACCCTACACGGGATGAAATTTGCCCGAGATTTCTCGCCAAATTTCCCCGTTTATACAGTGAAAATCCCTACAGGGAGCTTCCTATACTGCTCGCCCCCTTCGCCCTGTCGGACGCTCTACTCCGGCACACGGGCCGGCCCACGAGGCCTGCCCGGCAAGCCAACGCCCCGCCTATCGGCTCGGCTGGTGCTGCACGAAGGCCAAATCCAATAACAAAATGAGGTTGTATTGCTATGCCCGTCGGCAACCACCCTGCCCATGCCGAGACCGCCCAGGGCGGCCCTCTGAAGCGTGAACTTGGCGAACGGCACATCCGTCTGATGGCGCTGGGCGCCTGTATCGGTGTCGGTCTCTTCCTCGGTTCGGCCAAAGCCATCGAAATGGCCGGCCCTGCCATCATGCTTTCCTACATCATCGGCGGCCTGGCCATTCTGGTGATCATGCGTGCCCTCGGCGAAATGGCCGTGCACAACCCAGTAGCGGGCTCCTTCAGCCGTTATGCCCAGGACTACCTTGGCCCGTTGGCGGGCTTTCTTACCGGCTGGAACTACTGGTTCCTGTGGCTGGTGACCTGCGTGGCAGAAATCACCGCAGTGGCCATTTACATGGGCATCTGGTTCCCCGACGTACCGCGCTGGATCTGGGCCCTGGCGGCGCTGGGCAGCATGGGCGCGGTCAACCTGGTCGCGGTCAAGGCGTTCGGTGAGTTCGAGTTCTGGTTCGCCCTGATCAAGATCGTCACCATCATCGCCATGGTCCTGGGGGGCATCGGCATCATTGCCTTCGGCCTCGGCAACGACGGCGTGGCCATGGGTGTCTCCAACCTGTGGAGCAACGGCGGCTTCATGCCTAACGGCGTGACGGGCGTGCTGATGTCACTGCAGATGGTGATGTTCGCCTACCTGGGCGTGGAAATGATCGGCCTCACTGCCGGTGAAGCTCGCAACCCGCAGAAAACCATCCCGCAGGCCATCGGCTCGGTGTTCTGGCGCATCCTGCTGTTCTACGTGGGCGCACTGTTCGTGATCCTGTCGATCTACCCGTGGAACGAAATCGGCAGCCAGGGCAGCCCGTTCGTGATGACCTTCGAGCGCCTTGGTATCAAGACCGCAGCCGGTATCATCAACTTCGTGGTCATCACTGCGGCGTTGTCGTCGTGCAACGGCGGCATCTTCAGCACCGGGCGCATGCTTTACAGCCTGGCGCAAAATGGCCAGGCCCCGGCAGCCTTTGCCCGTACCTCGAAAAACGGTGTACCGCGCAATGCCTTGCTGCTGTCGATCGGCGCGCTGTTGCTGGGTGTGCTGGCCAACTACCTGGTACCGGAAAAAGTGTTCGTCTGGGTGACGTCGATCGCCACCTTCGGCGCGATCTGGACCTGGGTGATGATCCTGCTGGCGCAGCTCAAATTCCGCGCAGGGCTGTCGACTGCCGAGCGCAAGGCGCTGAAATACCGCATGTGGCTGTGGCCGCTGAGTTCCTACCTGGCACTGGCCTTCCTGGTGCTGGTGGTGGGGCTGATGGCGTACTTCGAAGACACCCGCGTGGCGCTGTACATCGGCCCGGCGTTCCTGGCGCTGCTGACCGTGTTGTATTACGGATTGCGTCTGGCGCCGAAAGAAGCACACGGTGCGATCAGTACCGCCTCCTGAGCCAACACGCCTGGAGCTGTAAAGCGGCTCCAGGCGTTGCTGCGCTGTCACGCACGTTCGTGGTGGCGCAGCAAACCTTCGGCCAACACCATCAGGCTCACCCCCAGCAGTGCGAGGTCCTTGATGAGGAAGCTGCCGTAGCCATTCAACCAGGGGAGACCGCCTGAGGCTTCTTCCCAGATAGGCATGGTGAGCAGGGTCGACAAGGTGGTGATGAACGTCAGCGTGCACAAGGCTCCGCCTGCAACGGCGGCCCTGGTTGACCATCGTGAGGCAATCAGCAGCACAGCGGCCAGAATTTCCACCACGCCCAGCAGATAGGACGTTCCGGCTTCGCCGAACACCGCGTACAACCATGCCAGCCATGGCGTCTGGTTGATCAACGGTTTGAGTGCCTCAACTTCAATGGCAGTGAACTTGAGCAAGCCGATCATCAACATGGGCATGACCACGCCAAGCACTGCGATGTTCTTGCCGAGGATGAGCAGTTTCTGGTGATGAGAGGAACACGTTGTGGAAGCGCTTGAATCAACGGATGTGGGCACGATGCATACTCCTGAATGAGAGGCATCAAGCTTGTCTGCCGACGATTAACGAGCACTTAATCCATACGTAGGACCTGGCTCAGGGTGTTGTAGGAGGTTTCTCGATTTTTGATACACCTGCTTTTTGCGTGTGAACATCACACTTCGTCAGGGTTATCCAGATAGGGAGCATGGATTTGAAGGATCTGCAGGTGAAGACTCAGTGGGCTCGCCCCATCTGCTGAAATGCCGGTAAACGTTTCATACTGTGCAGGGTGTCTACGCCCTCCGACGTTGAGCTGGAGTCTGCGCGTACGCACACTCAGGGGCTTGCCTGTGGATCTTGCTATCAGATGACAAGTGAGCCGCGAATCAGGTTGGACCGGCAGTTCGGGCGTGCCGCCAAGCCACTGAATGCTGAACAGTTCTCGATGCTCGTTTTCTTGCGTCGAAAAAGCGCCAATAAAGCCGTCCTTGAAACCTAGCGTCGACCGGTAACAGCGAGCACTGCGGACAAACAGTTTGTAGCCATGTTCGGTGTACCTGAAATACAGCCGCAAGGGCGTCACACTTCGCGGCTCGGCAAGGTAACCCAACATATGGCCTAGCCTGGATACTTGTACGCCTACCCACGAAAAAGCAGGATTGGGGTCCAGTGGAACCACATCGTGCAATTCAGAAAAAAAGCCCAGCGTGCCGGTCTCGGCAGTCAGTTGGGCGATGAATGAGCGTTCCCGGTCTGTTTGGGTCATGTTGCATCATCCTCAAGGGTGGTTGGGTGTACCCGTGAGGATGATCGCGATCCGGGATAGGGCTGAGGTGCTAGTTATTTACCCCGGTCACGGTTTGCTGAACATGGGCTTGGTTACGCTGCCGCCTCTGTGTTCGGCTCGAAGCTGTCCGCCCTGGCCAGCTGCCACATGCGCGAATAGAACTGCCCATTCACCTCACCGGTCAGCAACTCGCCCGGCTTGAGGAACACATGCATCTGCGAGAACAGCTTGATTTCGGTGGCCGAGACGCGCCGCACCAAGTGCTTGGCCTCCAGTTGCGCGGGGTGCTCCAGGCCTGCCGCTGCCAGCATTTCGGCCAGGGCGCGCAGCGTGTTGTGGTGGAAGTTCAACACCCGCTGGGCTTTGTCCGGCACCACCAGTGCACGTTGGCGCAAGGGGTCTTGCGTGGCCACGCCGGTCGGGCACTTGTTGGTGTGGCAGCTTTGCGACTGGATGCAACCAATGGCGAACATGAAGCCGCGCGCCGAGTTGGCCCAGTCGGCGCCGATGGCCAGCACGCTGGCGATGTCGAAGGCGCTGACGATCTTGCCGCTGGCGCCGAGCTTGATCTTGTCGCGCAGGTTCAGGCCCACCAGCGTGTTGTGCACGAACAACAAGCCTTCGCGCAGCGGTACGCCAATGTGGTCGGTGAACTCCACCGGTGCTGCCCCGGTGCCGCCTTCCTTGCCATCGACGACGATGAAATCGGGCAGGATGCCGGTTTCCAGCATCGCCTTGGCGATGCCCATGAACTCCCACGGGTGGCCCAGGCAGAACTTGAAGCCCACCGGCTTGCCGTCCGACAGCTCACGAAGCTGGGCGATGAACTGCATCATCTCAATGGGGGTGGAGAAGGCGCTGTGGCGCGACGGCGAGATGCAGTCCTCGCCCATGAGGATGCCGCGGGTTTCGGCAATCTCCTGGGTCACCTTGTGTTTGGGCAGGATGCCGCCATGGCCAGGTTTGGCGCCTTGGCTCATCTTGATTTCGATCATGCGCACCTGCGGGCTGCGTGCCTGGGCGGCGAAGCGCTCGGGGTCGAAGCGCCCGTCAGGCGTGCGGCAACCGAAGTAGCCGCTGCCCAGCTCCCAGACCAGGTCGCCACCGTGTTCACGGTGGTAAGGGCTGATGCTGCCTTCGCCGGTGTCATGGTGGAAGTTGCCCAGTTTGGCACCCTGGTTGAGGGCGCGGATGGCGTTGGCGCTGAGCGAGCCGAAGCTCATGGCGGAAATGTTGAAGATCGACGCCGAATATGGCTGGCGGCACTGCGGCCCGCCGACGATGATGCGAAAGCTCGCCGGGTCGGTCAGCGGTGCTGGGCGCATGGAGTGGCCGATGAATTCGAAGCCGGACTCATACACGTCGATCAGGGTACCGAAGGGTTTGTCCGAGGCCTCGTTCTTGGCCCGGGCATAGACCAGCGAGCGCTGGGCGCGCGAGAAGGGCAGGGCGTCGCTGTCGGCTTCGAGCAGATACTGGCGGATTTCCGGGCGAATGGCCTCGACCAGATAACGGATGTTGCCAAGGATCGGATAGTTGCGGCGCACGGCGTGACGCTTTTGCAGCAAGTCGAACACGCCGACCAGGCTGAGCACGGCTGTGGTCAGGGTGAAAGGCCACAACCACTCGTGGTGAGTGAACGGCAGGCTTGCCAGGGTGAACAGTACACAGGCGGCGAAGAAGGCGTAGCGGCTGAGAAGTGACAGGCTCATACAGGGTCCTTGCGATGGCGCGGTCAGGCTCAGGGCCTGGGGCAAACCCCGACCATAGCCCGGTTGCGCGGTGCTGAAAATGAAATTCGGGGTATCGAAAATCATTCGTAAAGGCTGGGGCGGGTAGGCAAGGGGCCGTTCGTCTGTCAGAGGGTCGGTTGCCTGAAGCACGACCTCATGTGATCCTTGCGCGCCCCGCCCCTTGAGAATTCAGACATGCCCAACATCATCCGCATCGCCGCCGCCCTGCTCATCGACCCTGAAGGCCGCACCCTGTTGGTGCGCAAGCGTGGCACCCAGGCCTTCATGCAGCCTGGCGGCAAGATCGACGCGGGGGAGTCGCCGGTAGCGGCACTGGTGCGTGAACTGCATGAAGAGCTCGGCCTGCACATCGACCCGGCCCAGGCCATCCACCTGGGCCGATTCAGTGCCCCGGCTGCCAACGAGCCGGGCTTTGAGGTGCAGGCTGAGCTGTACCGTGTCGACAGTGCCGAGGCGGTAGCCCCGGCGGCGGAAATCGAAGAGGTGATCTGGCTGGCGGCTGACCAGGCGCCAGCGTTTGAGCTGGCGCCGCTGACTCGCGACCTGATCCTGCCCTTGTACCGCCAGGCCGTCAGCGTACCGCGCTGACCCCGTCGAGGGTGGCGAACGAGGTGTCCTTGGCGGTCAGCAGGAAGTCGCGCATGTACGGCGCATCGAGCATGTCGGTGCGCACCGCCGCGTAGAGCGTGGCGAACAGGCCTTTTTCGCCCAGGCGTTTGCCCTTTACATAGCCGCGTGAGCTGTACTCGTGCAGCGCCCAGTGGGGCATGCCACACACGCCCCGGCCGCTGGCCACCAGTTGCATCATCATCACCGTCAGCTCCGAGGTGCGTACGGCGGCCGGCTCGATGTCGGCGGGTTCCAGGAAGCGGGTGAAGATATCCAGACGGTCGCGTTCTACCGGGTAGGTGATCAGGGTCTGGTCGAGCAGGTCCTGGGGCACGATGTACGGTTTGCTGGCCAGCGGGTGCTGGTTGGCAACGGCGAGCATCGCCTCGTAGGTGAACAGCGGTACGTAGGTGATGCCGGCAAGGTCCAGTGGGTCGGAGGTGACCACCAGGTCCAGGTCGCCGCGGGCCAGGGCGGGCAGCGGAGCGAACGCGAAGCCGGAGGCCAGGTCCAGCTCCACCTCTGGCCAGGCATCGCGGAACTGGTCGATGGTCGGCATCAGCCACTGGAAGCAACTGTGGCACTCGATGGCCATGTGCAGGCGCCCGGCGGTGCCGCCGGCCAGGCGTGCGATGTCACGTTCGGCGCCGCGCAGCAGCGGCAAAGTGGCATCGGCCAGTTGTAGCAGGCGCAGCCCGGCGCTGGTGAAGCGGATCGGTTTGCTCTTGCGCACGAACAGCGGCAGGCCAAGGCGTTCTTCAAGTTCCTTGAACTGGTGCGACAGCGCCGACTGGGTCAGGTGCAGGCGCTCGGCAGCCTCCACCAGGCTGTCGGCCTCGCGCAGGGCATGAAGGGTTTTCAGGTGACGGATTTCGAGCACAACGACTTCCCATGAGGAATATTGGAGATAACGCAATTATCGTTGAGTTTGGCTCAAGTTGACTTGGCTGTCGATCAGGGTTTTGTGTGAGGCCACCTGAGCGGAGAAGCCCCCGCCCAGGTGTGCTGCTACAGGCGGGCAAAGTGCGTGTTGGCGATCTGGCGTGACACAGGTCCACGCCAGACCGCGTCATGCTCAGGCTGACCCTGTTGCCATTGCTGGCCGTGATAGCGATCTACGGCACGTTTGAGGTGCGCTGCGCTGAACTGCTCGAAGGGGGTCTCCAGGCCCCGGTAGTGAAAGTGAACGTACCACAGCACGGGCGAGCCGTTGGCGCGGGTATCCAGCACCTCGTACTCTTGCAGGTAGTCGCGTTCATTAAGCCTCTGGCGCGTGCCCACGCGGCGTATCTCGACCTGCTGCTGTTCAATCAGGTAGCTCAAGTGGGCCTCATTGGGTTGAGCACCTTGTTTGACCTGTTCAATCCGCAGGGTCCGGCCTTCGTTGCGCAGGGTACTGGCTTCGGCGCGCAGGCGGGCCGGCTCGGTCGCAGTCGGTTGCAACTGCTGCAATCGGTTGGCGTAACGCTCAAGGTCCTCGGCCTTGATGGTCATCATGTGTTCGACGTCCACGGGCAGCATGCCTTGGCGCTGGTAGCGCTGGATCTGGTGGCGGTAGGCGGGTAGATCGGATAACGCCTGGTTGGCTACCTGCTTGAGGTCTTGCAGTTCATGGGGACGTGCGGGCCGGTTGGTTGGCAGTTGGCGCCAACGTTCACCGTCGGCCGAGAAGCGGTTGAGCACAGTGCCGTCATCCCTGTGAATGATAATTTGCGCGGGATGGGCTGTGGTTGCAGGCTGATAGTCGCCGACATGCCAATGCCCGGTGGTGTCGAGGAATAACCTCGGGCTGCGCGAGGCCCCACCGGTTACTGGCTGCCGTGGCAAGCGCTTGAGTTGGGTGTCCGATATCGCCATGAGCGCATCCAGATTGTCGTAGAGCCGCTTGAGGTACGCCTCGTCGAACAGCGCCGGGAAGCTTGCATGGGTGCTTTGCAAGCGTCGCTTGTACTGCCCGTGGACGGTACGAGCCTGTTCATAGATGGCCCGCCTTTGCTGGGCGTTGACGGAAACCTCCTGCAGGCCAACCAGTGTATTACGGCTACGGTGGATGCTGTCTTCAAACTCGATGAGACCCTCAAGAAGGTATTCAGCCACCACTGTTGCAGCGTTATGGCGCAATGCAGCTGTCATCAGGTGGAAGGTGTCGAAGAATGACTTGAAGTCTTTGTTCAGGTGCTGCTGGTATCCCTCAACGGACCTCTGTAGCGTCGGGTCGCGTTCGGCCCTTGGGAACCATGTGTCCAGTTCATCCATCTCCTTGAACATCTCATCCCGCTCCTTGAGGTGCTGGACGGCTTTCTGTCGCCATTGCTGCAACAGCGGCAACCGCTCGGCCAACCCCTCCCTCAGCAACATCGCTGCGTGCAACTGGGCCATTTCCACCAGGCGGGCGCGAGCGCGAATCGCCCGCTGTTCGATCACATTGATCAGCCGCTCGCAGATCAGTTTGGCCGAACGGGCTTTTTGCGTTTTCGGCGTTACTTGATCCCTGCGCACGCTGATTTTCAGGAGTTCGTCCCAGGACTGGTAGCTTTGCTTGGCCAGCCTGATGTCGTTGAGAAAGTGCGCTTCCAGTTGTGCAGAGGAGGCGGAGCGCTCGGTAAGTGCATTGCTGCGCTTTAGCGATGCGATCACATTCGCTTCGTCTGCAAAGGCCTTGTCGGTTATCCGGCGTTGCTGGCGATACTGTTGGTCGACCAGAAAACGTGGCAGTTGGTCACGTATCGCAGCGGGCCAGTAAGGGTTCAGCTGATCGGCCAGCCGCCCGAAGATTTGTCCGCCACCTGAGCCACCGCCCCGCAGGTGAACGCCATACAGCGCGAAGTGGGTGTCCCACAGGCCGTTCTCATCCAGCGCGATGGCACGTTTCCATGTCTTGCTTGCAGAGCCCTTCAGGCGCCAGGTATGAGCGGTTGAATCCCACTCCACCTGATACGGCTGGTGTTCGATCAGGACGAAATCGCCCTCAGCATGCCGGTAAACGCCTTGGTAACGCCCCTGCGCACCCGGTGACATGCCATCCAGGGTGATCGCCTGAGGGTGTTCATACCCGGCAAAACGTCTGGCGCGTTGAAGGGCATCAACCTCCACTTGCAGGCGCTGGGGCGTCGTTCTGCGAAACGTACGTAGCTGGCGCTGACGCAGAGTGAGCACATTGACGCCGACGCCGGTCGCGACATCCATCGCCGCGTCGATGACCGCCAGCAAGACATCATTGAGGGCTTCGAGCCCTTCGATAATCTTGTTTTGGGTAAAGGCGTTGACCGCTCGTGCCGCAGAATCGAAAAAGTCATAAATCCCGATCGCGGTGCCAAGAAAGGGCACCAGGCCCAGCACGATCTTCAGGTACGTAAAGATCATTGTGCTCTGCTGGGTGAAGTTTTCCAGCCACAGCTCGTCATTTGAGCGTGTCGTAGTCCGATGCGCCCGTATGACGCGGCCCATCTGCGCTTTTAACAGGTGCTCGGGCAGGGAGGTAGTTGCTGGCCAGGCGCCGCCGATGCCAATGATGCCCGAGTAAGCGTTGGTATGAGCTTGCCGTATACGGCTGCTGTGCGCGCGCGGATCGCCGAGTAGAGCGCGACCTGCGAGGTAGTCGGCCTCACCCGCTTGTTTACTGCGTTCGTACAGGCTGAGCCTGGCGGCCTCCAGGCTTGCGTATTGGGTCAGGGGAGTGGTCGAGTGTTCGGGCAGATACAGCAGCGTGATGCCAGATGTGCGGTCCTCTATGAAGGTGATGCCTGAAAGGGCAGCCGGGCGGTCTTCGGTGTCCGGGCCGCCTGCGGTCAGCGTCGCGGCCAGCAGCTGGATGTCGTGTCCTTGTGCCTGATAGGCGGCACGGGAGCTTGCCGCTATGGCGATCTCCAGGATGGCAAGGCCTTGGGTGTCCAGTGTGCCCTTCCCACGCAGCAGCAGGCCCTGCATGCGCAGCATTGATGCATAAGGCGCAGTCAGGCACTCGCGGCGAAATTCGGCAACGAAGGGGCTATCGTTCAGCCCTTGATACGCGGCGAGAATCTGCGTTTCGTAGGCCTTTGCGAGGTCAAGGTCTTTGGTAAGCGTCTCCAGATACTGTCGTGTGACCCCGGTTGTCATGCTGTGTAGCAGTGCAGCGTCGTTTGTCGCCAGTTGCAGTTTCAGGTAGTTCAGCCGCCTGCCCATGGTTTCGTCGATGTTTTCCAGCAACAGCGTTTCAAGGCTCAGCGTTTCACGCTCTCGGCTGGGCCGGTAGACTTTTTTTGTCACTGATCCTGGGGTTCCCCCCGTAACGATTTCGGTGACCAGGTCGACCCTGAGGGGCACGTCCAGGCCGATATAGCAGTTGTCGTAGCCAGGGAAGTCGTGTTTCAGGCGTTGCCTGATGAGGGGGCGGCAGAATGCCTGGCAGTCCAGCAGGTCTTTGCTCAGCAGGGCTTCTGATCGCTTTACTGCTTCGATGTATTGAGGAACGATACGGCCAAGTGCCTGGCACGTGGCGAGCGGTAGTTTGCTCAGCCGTGTGGCGCTTGCAGTGGCCAGGCTCACTACCTGATGCTGCTCACGCACAAGGTCAAGTGCCACTTCTCGCGCCGTATGGCGAGGGGGCTGCAGACGTTGTTGGAGCACTTCCTTTAGGCGTGGCAGTTCGGTGGCTAGCGCATCCAGACCTTGGTCATTTTGTATCTGCTGCTTTTCTGCGCGCACGCCTATAAGCGTGGCGTTAAGCATTTGGGTAAGTACATCGCCTTTGATTTGCCGCAGTTCCACTGACTGGTGCTCGGCGGTCGCACCGAGGCAAGTTGCAAGGGCCAGATGGTTTTCGCAGAGCAGCAGCCCGCCCTGTGTACCAGGCCAGTACAGCAAGAACGGACCATCGGCTGTGGCAGCCAATGTTGCTTGGGAGGTGACCAGCAGGATTTGGCGCAGTGATTCTTCACCTGCGCTGTCGCCGAATTCGGCATGGGCTTGCTGCTTGATCAACGGATAGGCGGCGACCACATCGCTGCCTGCTTGAGGAAAAAGCTCACCTTGATCCAGCATGCGCTCAATGGCGTTCAGCTGTGCCGTTGTAATCTGCCCCAGCAGTCGCTGAGCCTGTGCATGAATGCGCAGGCTCTGGCGGTGGGCGTCGATCAAGGCAGGGTTGATGGGCGGTACAACAGCGCCCGAGTGCCAGCGTGGCGATTGCAACAGGGCATTGATAGCTTGCCTGGCGTGTTCGCCTTGTACCTGCAAGTCAGTTTCAAGCTGCTCCAACTGCTTGGCGTCGGTATCGCTCAAGGCCTCTATCAGCTGCATCTGGATGTCGACCTGACGTGAGCCTGCGAGGCTCGAAACTTCAGCACCCAAGCTGCCCATGTCGAACAGCGACAGCGGCGCAGCAGCGTCAATGGCCTCTGGCAGCAGGTCGGCCGGGTTGGCGAAGACTATTTGCGGGGTGGCGAGCGTTGCTTGATGCTCGGTTTCAAGCAGGTCATCGAGTAGAGCGCCAAGCCCGTCTGCCACGTCGTCTAGCGGGCGATAACGGATCGCTTCGGTGCTCGTCGGCAGGTGATGCTCCAGTTCTACGCGCGTGGCATGGCTGCTGAAGGCCGCAGCACGTCCGGGCAGATACAACACCAGCGCCTCTTCGTCTTGGATGCTGAATACCAAAGCACCTGAACCGCAAGCGGGTGATTCAATCAGAATCTGTTTGCCATCGATCTTCTTCCATTCAGGGTCGTCGAGCACACCAGTGACAGGCCGCAACTGCACGTCGGTCAGTTCATTGGCGGCCAGTGACAAGGTCAGCGCCGAATCGAAATAGCCAACGTACTGAGCCCGGGCATGGTGCTGGCGGCTTAACGAAGTGCCCTCGGCCCGGCCTTGCCAATAGGTCGCCCACTGTTGGCCTGTGGCTGCAGGCCTTGGCGCCGTGTTGAGCAGCTCATGGAGCGTTGCCCGCGTGCGCTTGCAGCGGCTTATTGCGGCAAGTGTCGAGCGTGTCAGCGGTAGCTGGCGTGCGGGTATGAGCGGGGTGGTGATAACGGAGGGCAGGTCGTCGGTCATTGGGCTTCCCGTGATGCAAGCAAGGCCGTAAGTGGTATCGCTATTAGAGGAGGCACCCTGAAAGCACGTGCGGTAGATAACTAGTGCCTGTACCGCTGGGCGAGGTTCATGAAATTGTCATTGAACTGTGGCAGCGCGCTTGAATGGTTTTCATCAAACTCGCGCTCTACTGGGGATCTGCATTCTGGTGTTTCTTTCATGCGGGCTTTTTTGCTGTTTTTCTTCTTTCTTGTCAGTGTGCCGGCAAGCTTCGCCGATCAGCGTTGTGACGTGCACGCGGCGGTTCAACGGGCGGACCTGGGGGGCTTGAGCCTGGTTTACCAGAGCGTCGGTGCGCCGCGAGACCCTGCATTGCTGCTGGTCATGGGCCTGGGAGGGCAACTGATCCACTGGCCGGACGATGTGGTCGAGGCCTTGTGCCGCCAGGGTTTTCGAGTCATTCGCTATGACAACCGCGATGTCGGTCTGTCGCGCTGGAACCAGCCGCCACCCTCGGCCAACCTGACGCTTGAGCTGCTGCGCTACAAGCTCGGCCTGCCGGTTGCCGCGCCCTACACGCTCACCGACATGGCGGGTGACGGGCTGGGGCTGATGGACGCACTGGGTATACGTCAGTTTCATGTGCTGGGTGTCAGCATGGGCGGGATGATCGCACAGCATCTGGCGGCCATGGCGCCGGAACGGGTGCGTAGCCTGACGCTGGTGATGTCCAGCTCTGGCGCGGCAGGCCTGCCGGCACCGGACCCTGCGCTGGTGCAGTTGCTGGCACGGCGCAGTGCGCCGAATCGCGAGGTGGCCATCGAACAGCAGGCCGACCTGCTGGCGGCACTGGGCAGCCCACAGGTACGTGACGATCGGGCCGCTTTGTTGCAACAGGCCGCAGTGGCCTATGACCGGGCGTTCAACCCCGATGGCGCCAAGCGCCAGATCATGGCGATTATCGCCGAGGCAAGCCGGGTGGAGTTGCTTAATCAGTTGCGCGTACCGACCCTGGTGGTGCATGGCACGGCCGACCCGTTGTTGCCGGTGATGCATGGGGTGCACCTGGCGGCGCATATCCAGGGCAGCCAGCTGCGCTTGATACCGGGCCTGGCGCATCGCTTCCAGGAACCGTTCAAGGGGCCGTTGCTGGGGGCGGTGCTGCCGTATCTGCAGTCACATCGGCAGGATGTCACGCATATCGCAGGTCTGTGAGATTTGCGTTGGCTTCTTCGCGGACAAGCCCGCTCCCACAGGATAGCGACGCCGACTTTTCACCCCAGCCCGTACTTTTTCACTTTGTCGAACAGCGTGGTCTTGGCCATGCCCAGTTCCTGGCTGGCCTGGCTGAGGTTGCCGCCGGTGCGTTGCAAGGCATCGCTGAGCAGATTGCGTTCGAAAGCCTCCACGGCCTCGGAAAAGCCCAGCCCTTGGCTGGCACCGCCACTGGGGCCCTTCTTGAAGGCGGGCAGGCCCAAGGCATAGCGCTCGGCAACGTTGCGCAGTTCACGCACGTTACCCGGCCAATCGTGGGCCATCAAACGCGACAGGGTCTGGCTGTCGAGCGTTGGCGTTTCACGGTCGAAACGCAGGGCCGATTGCTGCAGGAAGTGCTCGAACAGCTGCAGGATGTCTTCGCGGCGTTCGCGCAGTGGCGGCAACTCCAGCGTTACGACGTTCAGCCGGTAGTACAGGTCGCTGCGAAACTGCCCGTTCTGGCCCATGGCATCGAGGTCGGCCTTGGTCGCGGCGATCACCCGGCAATCCACTGCAATGCTCTGGTTCGAGCCCAGCCGTTCCAGGGTGCGCTCCTGTAATACGCGCAGCAGTTTGATCTGCAGATTGATCGGCATGCTCTCGACCTCGTCGAGGAACAGCGTGCCACCGTTGGCGTGCTCGATCTTGCCGATGCGGCGTTTGCCCGCACCGGTGAAGGCGTTGGCCTCGTGGCCGAAGATCTCGCTCTCGAACAGGTTCTCGGGCAGGCCGCCGCAGTTCAGTGCCACGAAGGGCTGCCCTTGGCGGCGGCTGAAGTCGTGCAGGCAACGGGCGACCAGCTCCTTGCCGGTACCGGTCTCGCCTTCGATCAGTACGTTGGCTGAGGTGTCGGCCACGTTGGCGATCAACTCACGCAGATGCTCCATGCCGGCCGAGCGGCCAATGATGCGACCCTCCAGGCTGCTCTGTTCGGCCAGTTGGCGGCGCAGGGCAACCACTTCTCGGGACAGGCCGCGATGCTCCAAGGCGCGGCGCACCACGTCGACCAGACGCTCTGGCGAGAAGGGTTTCTCCATGAAGTCGTAGGCGCCATTGCGCATCGCGCCGACCGCCATGTCGATATCGCCGTGGCCGGTGATCAGCACCACCGGCAGGCTGCGGTCACGTGCCTTGAGGCGGGTGAGCAGCTCAAGGCCATCGATGCCCGGCAAGCGGATATCGCTCACGACGATGCCGGCGAAGTCGTCGCCGATGCGTTCCAGGGCCAGCTCGGCGCTGCCGACACCTTCGCAGGCGATGTCTTCCAGGGCCAGTGCCTGCTGGCAGCCGAGCAGCACATGCGGGTCGTCTTCGACAATCAGGACGGTGAGAGGCGCTTGGTTCATGAGTGCTCTGCCGATTCGCTAGGGGGGGATACCAGGGGCAGGACAAGCACAAAGGCCGTGCCGCCACTGACAGGATGCTCGACGTTCAGGCTGCCCCTGGCGGCGGCGGCGAGGCTCGCCGACAGGGTCAGGCCCAGGCCCAGGCCGTGTTCGCCCGGTTTGGTGGTGAAGAAGGGCTCGAACAGGTGCTTGCGCGCCTCGGCGTCGATGCCATGGCCATTGTCACGGACCCGCAGACGATACTTGTCGCCCTGCAGTTCGCCTTCGAGCCATAGCTCTGGCAGGGGCTGGGTGGCCATGGCGTCGAGGGCGTTGCCGATCAGGTTGACCAGTATCTGCTCCAGGCGGGTCTGGTCGATGGCCAGGTGCTGGTCTTCGAATTCGTTGTGCAACTGCAAATGGCAGCTGCTGATGCGGTTAGCCAGCACCTGCAAGGAGGCTTCCACGGCCTTGGCCAGCGACGCCTGGCCACTGTCGTCGCCGCGGCGGGCGAATGATCGCAGGCTGGCGGTGATACGGCCCATGCGATCGATCAGGTCGTTCATGGTGCGCAGGTTGGTGCTGGCGGTTTCCAGCGCGCCGCGTTCGAGGAAGCGCACGGTGTTGCCCGACAGTGTGCGCAGCGCGGCCAGGGGCTGGTTGAGTTCGTGGGCGATGCTCGTGGACATCTGCCCAATGGCGGCCAGCTTGCCCGCCTGCACCAGCTCATCCTGGGCGTGGCGCAGGGTCTGCTCGGCATGCCGGCGCTCGCGGATCTGCCCCTTGAGCCGCTCGTTGCTGGCGCGCAGGTCGGCGGTGCGTTCGGTGATACGCCGTTCGAGCTGGCTGTTGGCTTCCTGCAGCGCCTCGCGCGCGGCCAGGCGGGTGGCGATGACCTTGCGGCGTTCATTCCAGGCGATACCCAGAATCGCCAGCAGGGCGAATGCCACCCCAACGAGGATGCCTTGCACCATGGATTCGCGGCGCAGGTCCTGCAACGGGGTCAGCAGGGTGAAGTTCCACGGGGTATCGGCCAGGCGACGGGTTTGGGCCAGGTAGGTCACTTCATGGGCCTTGCCTTGAGCCGTTTCGCTGTTGGCCGGGAAGGTCAGTTTCTCGACGCCATCGGCCAGGGTTTCCCGGGCCAGCGGCTGCAGCTCGTTCAACGGCCACCAGTAATACTGCAGGCTGCGCGCCAGGCGCTCCTTGATTTGCGGGGTTAGCGGGCGCACCGACTTCAGGCGTCGCGCCGGGTCGCTGGAGAGGATGATGATGCCATTTTCGTCGCTGACGAAGGCTTCCAGACGGGCACGCTGCCAGCGCTCCTCAAGGGTGTCCAGGCGCACCTTGATCACCGCAACGCCTATGATCTTGCCGTGTTCTTCCAGCCCGTGGGCCAGGTAGTAGCCGGCCTCGCCGGTGGTGCTGCCGATGCCGTAGAAGCGCCCGGGTTCGCCGCGCACGGCAGTCTGGAAATAGGCCCGGAACGACAGGTCTTCGCCAAGGAACGAATCGGCATCGCGCCAGTTGCTGGTGGCCTGCACCCGGCCATTGGTGTCGAGGACGAAGATTGCCCGGCTGCGGCTGCGTCGGTTGAGGCCTTCGAGGTATTCGTTGACGACCTGGCGGGAGCCGCCATCAGCGTCGGTAAGCAGGTGCGAAACGCTGTCTTCAAGCTCCAGCAGGCTGGGCAGGTAGGTGTATTTGCTGATCTCGCTCTCGACCGTGCGCGCGTGCAGCTCCAGTTGACGTTCGCCGTTTTCGCTCAGGTTGCGGATGCCATTGCTTTCGCTGACCAGGTAACCGGCCATGCCGAGGCCGACCATCAGCAGGATGATCAGGGGGGGAAGCAGCAATTGACGGATCAGGCGGGAATTCACGGCAGGTCTGGCAGGGAGCGGTAGAGAAGGGTCGCATTTCATCACAGTGGCCTTGTCACGACCAGCATCCGCTGCCCGATGGGGGCGGGCAGAGGATGCTGAGGCCGACTTAGTGTTGCAGGATCTTGCTGAGGAAGTGCTGGGTACGTTGGTCGCGGGCGCTCTGGTCACCGAAGAACTCTTCTTTGGTGCAGTCTTCGATGATGCTGCCCTTGTCCATGAAAATGACCCGGTTGGCGACCTTGCGGGCGAAGCCCATCTCGTGGGTCACGCACATCATGGTCATGCCTTCGTGGGCCAGCTGTACCATCACATCCAGCACCTCGCTGACCATTTCCGGGTCCAGTGCGGAGGTAGGTTCGTCGAACAGCATGACGATGGGGTCCATGGCCAGGGCGCGCGCAATCGCCACGCGCTGCTGCTGGCCGCCGGAAAGTTGGCCGGGGTGTTTCTTGGCGTGTGCACTGAGGCCGACGCGCTCAAGCAGGGCCAGGCCTTTTTTGCTGGCCTCCGCCTCGCTGCGGCCGAGCACCTTGCGCTGGGCGATGGTCAGGTTCTCGGTGATGGTCAGATGCGGGAACAGCTCGAAGTGCTGGAACACCATGCCGACCCGCGAACGCAGCTTGGGCAGGTTGGTCTTCGGGTCGGCAATCGAGGTGCCATCGACCACGATGTCGCCCTTCTGGAACGGCTCCAAGGCGTTGACGCATTTGATCAGGGTAGATTTGCCCGAGCCCGATGGGCCGCACACCACTACCACTTCACCCTTCTTGACCTCGGTGCTGCAGTCGGTCAGTACCTGGAAGTCGCCGTACCACTTGTTGACGTTCTTGATGGAAATCATACGGTGATCCTTTTTTGCAGGCGCTTGACCAGCCACGAAGCGGAGAAGCTGATGATGAAGTAGACAACCCCGGCGAAGATCAGGAACTCATGGGAGCGCCCGATGATATCGCCGTTGGAGCGAGCCGAGTTGAGGAAGTCGACCAGGCCCACGGTGTATACCAGCGAGGTGTCCTGGAACAGGATGATGCTCTGCTGCAGCAGCAGTGGGGTCATCTTGCGGAAGGCCTGGGGCAGGATGATCAGGCGCATGGTCTGCGCGTAGTTCATACCCAGCGCTTGCGCGGCGCCCATCTGCCCTTTGGAGATCGACTGCACACCGGCGCGGACGATTTCGCAGAAGTACGCGGCCTCGAACATCATGAAGGCGACCACGCATGAGGTGAACGCACCGACCGGGGTGTCCTCGCCGGTGATCCAGCGCAGTACGAACGGCACCGCCAGGTAGAACCAGGTGATCACCAGCAGCAGCGGGATCGAGCGGAAGTAGTTGACGTAAGCGCCCGCCACCCGCGACAGCAGCTTGCTCGACGACAGGCGCATCAGCGCCAGGATGGTGCCGAGTGCGATACCGCCGACCACGCCCATGACCATCAGTTGCAGGGTCATGACCATACCGTCCCACAGGGCAGGCAGGGCCGGGATGATTTCGCTGAAATCCATCTCCATTTACTTGCCTCCTACAGAAATCAGGCCGGGTACGGCGACTTTCTTCTCGACCATGCGCATGAGCAGCATCAGGCCCATGTTCAGGGTGAAGTAGATCAGCGTGGCCAGGGTGAACGCCTCGAACAGGTTGGCGGAGAACTCAGCCGTCTGTTTGGTCTGCGCCAACAGCTCCATCAGGCCGATCAGCGACGCCACCGAGGAGTTCTTGAACACGTTGAGAAACTCGGAGGTAAGCGGCGGAATGATGATCCGGTAGGCTTGCGGCAGCAGCACGTTGGTGTAGATCTGCGGCAGGCTGAAGCCCATGGCGCGGGCGGCGGCTTCCTGGCCGCGGGGCAGCGCCTGGATGCCGGTGCGCACCTGTTCGCAGACACGGGCGGCGGTGAACAGGCCCAGGCAGATGACCACGCTGATCAGTGCCGAGGTAGTCGGGTTGAGGTCCTGCTTGAACCATTCCTGCAGGCCTTCGGGCAGCAGGTCTGGCACCAGGAAGTACCAGATGAACAGCTGCACCAGCAGCGGTACGTTGCGGAACAGCTCGACATAGGCAGTGGCGATGCCTGATACCAGGCGATTCGGCACGGTACGCATGACACCGAGCACCGACCCCAGCAGCAGCGCGACGATCCAGGCAGTGATGGCGATGGCGATGGTCCAGCCCAGGCCGGTGATGTACCAGTCCAGATAGGTTTCGCTGCCCACGCCGGTGGACTTGAAGAACACGCCCCAGTCCCAGTTGTAATTCATCGGGATTTCCCCTCAGACGGTTGTTTCACGGGCACCTTCCAGCATCCGGGGGCGCTTGGCGCCCTCGGATGAAAGGTTAGACACTAATGAGTGGCCTGCAGAATTGATTCGTGCTCGTGAGCACCAGGCCACTATTTGCTGAGGGTTAGGACTTCTTCTCGTCCGCGGCCTTGTCGGTCGGCTCGGCGATCAGTTTTTTCAGCTCGTCGCTCATCGGGAACTGCAGGTTCAGGCCCTTCGGTGGGATCGGCTGATTGAACCACTTGTCGTAGCTCTTGTTGACCTCGCCCGACTTGAAGTAGGCAACGATGGCGTCGTCGACCGCTTTCTTGAACGCAGCGTCTTCTTTGCGCACCATGCAACCGTAGATTTCGTATGACTGTGGAGTACCGGTGATGGTCCAGTCTGCGGGTTTGCGCGCCTTGGCCATTTCACCGGCCAGCAGGGCGTCGTCCATCATGAAGGCCACGGCGCGGCCGCTTTCGAGCATGTTGAAGGCTTCACCGTGGTCCTTGGCGGAAATCACGTTCATCTTCATCTGCTTGTCGGCGTTCATCGCCTTGAGGATGCGCTCGGAGGTGGTACCGGCAGTGGTTACCACGTTCTTGCCAGCCAGGTCCGGGAAGTCTTTGTATGCTGGCTGACCGTCCTTGAGCTTGGTCAGCAGGCGCGTGCCGACTTCGAAGATACCGACCGAGAAGCCGACTTGCTGTTGGCGCTCGACGTTGTTGGTGGTGGAGCCGCATTCCAGGTCAACGGTGCCGTTCTGCACCAGCGGGATACGGGTCTGGGAGGTGACGAGGTTGTAGCGGACCTTGATGTCGGTGCCCAGTTGCTTTTTCAGCGCGTCGACCACGGCCAATTGGATGTCATGGGAGTAGCCGACGGGTTCAGGCTTGCCTGCCAGGTAGGAAAACGGAATGGATGAGTCACGGTGCCCCAGTGTGATGGTGCCCGAGTCCTTGATCTTCTTCAGGGTGCCGGTCAGCTCCTCGGCCATGACGGGCGAAGCGATGACTGCAGCCGCGATAGCGGCGCCCAGCAATTGACGAACGATACGCATCAAATTTTCCTCGACGTGTTTGTTTTTTTTATGGAGCCGTTGGCGGACTCTTTCGTTCAACGAATACAGCATGAAGCGATGTGCATTCGGCTTCCAAGTGTAGAGCATGAGTCGTGCCAAGCTCTGACATTGATCATAACGCCCCGGAAAAAGGCGCAACGGAGTATTTTTTGCTGAGTGGAAGGTGATTTTTTCGATCGGCTTTCCGAATGCGTGGCCTGGTTGCGTTCGGTTATCCGAACGGATTGTTGTCTGCCAGCCCTTGAGAAATATCTACCACTCTTTTGAAAGGGGCCTGAGGGACGCTCGCTTTTTTCAAGAGATGAGCCAATGAGCACTGCAGACAGCAAACTGTTTCCTCCTGCATCGGTGGACGCCCTGATCGCCAGGCAGATGCCAGATTGGGTCAAGACCACTTCCAGCGAGTCACTTCAGCAGTTGCACCAGGCGTTGAAGCGGGAGCAGAAGGCAGCCGAGAAGCTCAGGCGGGTGCTCGCGAGCATTCCGGGGCTTGGTGCCTTTGCACAACCCTTGCTTGAGGAGCAGTTGCACAAAAACTTCAACATCAAAGTGGAGTGCCGGACTGCGCTGCTGTGCATGGTGGTGAGCAGGGAGTTCCCAAGCATTTTCCCTCTTCCGCCCATCGTGCGTACGGTGCGCACGTCGTTCATCCCGCTGTTATCGGCGGCACTGCATAATTTTGCCTTGGAGGAGCTGGATGCTCGGCCGCGCGTGCGCCGAAAGCTCGAGCGCGCATCGGGTACACCTTTGGCGATCTCATTTGTGCAGTTCGCCAAACTGTGCCGCGAGCTGGATATTGGTGCGCGCTATCAGGTGCTGTTGCGTGAGCATTTGTTACCCGCTGATGCCAAAGGGGATTCCCCAGGTCAGCGTCGAAAGCACGTCGAGGCGTTGATTGAGGAGTCGACGCGCGCCGCAATGGAAGCAGCCGTGCGTTATGCAGCAGTCAAGGGCCAGATTGACGAAAGCAGCTATCTGCAGATGTTGAGGGTTTTCACCGCCAAAGCAATCGTGCCTGCAGACACATCAGTACTCAAGTATCGCCAGCTGTACGTACTGGGCAAGACGGTGCAAGGGGTGGTAGCCGTTGAAGCCTGGGATGAGAAGCGCTTCACGTTGCTCAACCTTGTGGTCTGGATACCGGGTGATCCCGTGCAGGCGGTAAGGCAATTCGCCTCCTGGGCGGCGCTCTATCAAGCGCTCGGGCTCAATTTGCGAAACCCAGACTACCGCCAGTTCTTCAGCAGGTTCATTGCCGAGAAGGACCGCGTCGCGTTTCTGATGACCCTCGACCGCTTGCTGTCGGCCACCAAAGCAGGCCGGGCGTTGGAACTTGATGGCCGTCACGTCCAGATCGGCGGTCCCCTCTTTATGTACCTGCGTGCCCGGTGGATTCAGAAAATCCTTGATGATGCACAAGCGTTGGCCGTACCGACCGGGGTCGAGGACGCAGCGTCCCGCAGGGAACGGTTGACCGGTTACGAGAATGTCGGCCTGACAGTGCTGGGGCTGGCAGGGCTGTTCGTCCCTGTGTTGGGGGAGGTGATGCTTGGGATCACGGCGTTGCAGATTGCTGGCGAGG
The DNA here is from genome assembly GCF_025905425.1 of Pseudomonas putida. Lineage (NCBI taxonomy): Bacteria > Pseudomonadati > Pseudomonadota > Gammaproteobacteria > Pseudomonadales > Pseudomonadaceae > Pseudomonas > Pseudomonas putida. The sequence continues at coordinate 385,098 of NZ_CP109603.1, forward strand.
TCTATGAAGGCTATGAGGACTGGCAGATAGGCGATCGTGAAGCGGCGCTTGGGCATTTGTTTTCGGTGGCAGAAACACTGGCAGTGGGCGCAGTAGTGGGCGGTGTTTCGGTTGCGGGGGGCAAGGTGCTTGAACGTATAGCCTTTGTCGATGACCTGACACCCGTTATTGACGGTGCCCGCGTAAAGCTGTGTTCCGACGACCTGTCGCCGTACAGGACTGTGCATGAGGGTGAGCATTTCGTGGGTCAGATTCACCCGGATGAAACAGGCTGGCATCTGCACCAACAGGAAGGCACTTACCCGGTGGCCCGTTCAGATGACGGAACGCAATTGCAGTTACGTCACCCCTCACGTGACACCCGTTATCGTCTTCCACTTGAGCGCACAGCAGCTGGCAGCTGGCGGCACGCGCTGGAACATCCAGAGACCTGGGCAGAAGACCTGCTGCTTCTGCGACGGCTGGATGATGCGTATGCCGGTGTCACTGAGCAGCAGGCCACTGCCGTGCTCGAATGCACAGGGTTCGATGAATCGCGATTGAGGCAGCTGCACCTGGAGAACGCGCCTGTGCCTGCACGGCTGGCGGACGCCATGGAGCGCTACCGGCTGCATGAAACGTCCCCCGACACGACAGGCGATAGCTTCGAACGAATGATCACTGCGTCCCAGGAAGCTGAAGACACACAAGGCACGCTGCTAAGGCGCGATTTTCCGGGGCTCACTGTGCGGGGAGCGAAGGAGATATGCCGCCAAGTCAGTAGTGATGAGCTGATGCAGCTTGAGGCCACGGGCAAAGTCCCGTTGGGCATGGCGGAACGAGTGCGCTGGTTTTTGCGGGACAGTCGCCTGGATCGCGCTTGCGCCGGTCTGCGACAGTGGCAGGCTGTCAACGAGGACACGGAAAAGCTTGCCCTCGGTTTGGTGCAGGCGCTGGCAGCATGGCCCGATTCGCTCCGTGTAGAGTTGCGAGCAGGGTCCGTTGAGGGGGCTTTGGTGGGCCGTGCGGGCGCTGAATCGGCGCAGAAGGTCATCAGCCTCGTTCGCGACGAACGTACCTACAGCGTTCATCTGCCGGCTGGCTCGCAACCAGGAGCGACTGATAACGGTACGCTGATGCGGGCACTGCTGCTCACGCTCAGTGATGATCAGAAGCTTGGTCTGGGCGATGCCGCGTTGAGTGAGTCGCAATTGGTCGATAAGCTGTCGACCCATGTGCGAACGCACAGGTCATTGGCGTCAAGATTGATCGGGCAGGCGGACATTGCCGGTGGTGTGCGGCCGCCGGTACGTTTTGGCGATGGACGTATAGGTTACCCACTCAGTGGTCACGGAGAAAGCCAAGGGCAGGCGGCGAGGCGGGGGATCAGGCAGGTGTTTCCAACCCTTGATGATACCCAGGTGCAGCAGTACCTGCTGGAGCACATCGCGGAGGGTGAAGACCCATGGTCACATTATGAGGCGCTGCACCGCCAATGGACCGCGTTGCGCCAGGGATTGCAGTCTTGGCGGGCCGAATATGCCTCGGTCACCGATTACCTGCGCCGGACCCGAGTGATAAACACGATCCGGCGAAGCTGGCGGCGCAAGATTGGGCGCAGGGCCGATGGCACATACACCTTGGAAATCCGTGGCGAACGGGTGGCTGGCTTGCCAGCGCTACCGGATGAGCTCAGGTTCGATCATGTGACGCGTTTGGTGCTGCGGGATATGAACCTGCCTGCTGTCGACATTGATTTCCTCAAGCGCTTCCCGAACCTTGAATGCCTGGATCTGCGGGGTAATCGTTTGCCTTCGATTCCGTCGGGTGTCTACTCGTTGGCTCGCCTGCGCGTATTGCGGCTCGACCACAACCAGATCGTGCTTACCATTGCGGACAACTCAAGGCTGGGTAGGCTAAGCAGGCTGGAACGACTCGAACTCAATCATAATCCGCTGGGGCAGATGCCACTGGTAAGGCGTTTGCCAAACTTGCTGCAGCTGGGTTTGCGTTCAACGCAATTGGCTACTTTTCCGTCCGACATTCAGCAACTGCCCTGGCGGGGCATGGTTGATTTGCGAAACAATCAGATCCGGCAGGTCAATCAAGACCTTGAGGGGCTGCGGGTTCGCTTGGAACAGATGGCGCTGCATGAAAATCCTGTCGATGAAGCCAGTGAACGCTTGCTGCAACCGCAACCTGGCCCTTCGAGTACTGCAGCGCATGAAGCCCAGCCGAGCCCAAGTTATCGTCAGCATGTGCTTGCGCAGGCGCAAGTTTCAGATTGGCTTGTCGGCTCGACCGGTGCGCAACGGGTCATGCGCGAAACGTCCTGGGGCAACCTGCGTGGTGAAACTGGCTCGGACGACTTCTTCCGCTTCCTTACGGACTTTTCCCAATCGCCCGACTATCTGAAGTACCCGGCATTCTATCGCGCGCGCGTCTGGGCCATCATCGAGGCATGCGAGCAGAATGCCGAATTACGTGAGCTTTTGTTCGAGCAGGCAGGTGGTATTGCAACGTGTGAGGATCGGCTGCTGTGGGTATTCAGCCAGATGGAGGTCAGGGCATTGATTCATGGCCAAACCGCGGGCGCGGGAGAGATGTCGAGTGAAAGGTCGCTGTTGAGACTGGGCCGTTCGCTTTACCGGATGCAGGAGGTCGACCGGATAGCGGCGCAAAAACTGCAGCGGTTGAGGGTGCTGTTCGCGGATCAGCCGGCTCGGCTGGAGAAAATCGATGACGTCGAAACCTATCTTGCCTACCGGATCCGCCTGGCATCACCGCTGCAATTGGTTGGGCAACCGATAAGAATGCATTATGAAGCAGAGTCCCTGGTGACCGCTGCGGACATCAATGCTGCCCGGCTCGAGATTCTCCAAGGTGAAACTGACGAGCGCTTGGTCGATTCACTTGCAGGCCAGGAATTTTGGCAAGAGTACTTGCGTGCCACGTACAGCCCTCGGTTCAAACAGCTGGTCGATGCAAAACAGTCCGAATTATCACTCCTCGAAGAAAAGCTTGGCCGTGAAGAAATGACGGAGGCGGATTATCTGACCGCCTGCAATGTGCTGAAGTCGGACTTGACGCAGGAGGAGAGCGAGCTGATCAGGGCCTTGACAGCAGAGGCTTACAAGCACCAGCCGCTCTGAGCGGCCCCAAACATGTTCGCTCCCGGGAACTGACCTTGGTCAGTGCCGGGGGCATCGTCTTCAAGCGGCTCGTTCGTTTGCGTCAAGAGGCGCAGTCTGCTGCAGGTAATCACTCAGCGATTGTTGCTCGGCGATAGAGGTAAACAGGCCCAACTTGGTGCGTCGCCACAGGATATCGTCGGAAGTCACTGCCCATTCTTCGCTGCGAAGGTAATCGACTTCCCGAGCGAACAGGCCGCCGCCCAATGATTGACCCAGGCCTTCAGGCCCGCTGATGCCCTCAAGCAGGCGCCAAACCCGGCTGCCGTATGTGGTTGCCCAACGTTGCGCGATCGCTACTGGCAGCCAAGGGTGGCGTGCAACCAATTCGTCAACCAAAGTCTGGGCTGCGGTCATTTGCTCGCCTCCTGGCAGAGGGGCAGCGGCGGTCCAGCTGCCGCGCATCTGGGTGAAGAATGGCTTGAGCTCGCCCATGGCCGATTCAGCCAGTTTGCGGTAGGTAGTGAGCTTGCCGCCAAAGACCGACAGCAACGGTGCCTGGCCTTCACCGGCGGACAGCGCCAGTGTGTAGTCGCGGGTCACGGCCGAAGGGTTGTCCGATTCGTCATTGCACAGCGGGCGAACGCCGGAGTAAGTGTGCAGGATGTCGTCACGGCTGAGCTGATGGTTGAAGTGCTGGTTGACCACTTTGAGCAGGTAATCGGTTTCGCCTTCAGTGATGTTCACCTGCGCCGGGTCGCCGCTGTATTCGCGGTCGGTGGTGCCGATCAGGGTGAAACGTTCCAGATACGGGATGCAGAACACGATGCGCTGGTCTTCGTTCTGCAGGATATAGGCGTGCTCACCTTCATACAGGCGCGGGACGATGATGTGGCTGCCCTGGATCAGGCGGATGCCATACGGTGCGTCCAGCTTGAGGTCATCCTTGATGAAACTGGCCACCCAGGGGCCGGCAGCATTGACCAGGGCACGGGCACGAATCGTCTGCAGGCGACCGTCGGCATGCTGCAGTTCGACTTGCCACACGCCATCGACACGCTCGGCACGCAGGCAGCGGGTGCGAGTGACGATATCCGCACCGTTTTCGCGCGCCGCCATGGCATTGAGCACCACCAGGCGTGCGTCGTCCACGGCGCAGTCAGCATATTCGAACCCACGGGTGATGGCCGGCTTGAGCGGGTAGCCCGGGCCGAAGCGCAGGCTACGCGAAGCGCCCAGGCGCTTGCGCTTGCCCAGGTGGTCGTAGAGGAACAGGCCGGCGCGGATCATCCAGGCCGGGCGCAGGTGCGGGCGGTGAGGCAGTACGAAACGCATTGGCTTGACGATATGCGGTGCTTTGGCCAGCAGTACTTCGCGTTCTGCCAGCGCTTCGCGTACTAGACGGAATTCGTAGTGCTCCAGGTACCGCAGGCCGCCGTGGATCAGCTTGCTGCTGGCCGACGAGGTGTGCTGCGCCAGGTCGTCCTTTTCGCAAAGGAACACCTTCAGGCCGCGCCCGGCGGCGTCGGCAGCAATGCCCACACCATTGATGCCACCGCCGATCACGGCGAGGTCATAGCAGTCGGCGAGGGGTGGCTGGGACGAAACGGGCTGGGACACGGGCAAGGCCTCCTGAGGCTGTTCACATCGAATATGAACATTGATGTTCGTTTCCGAAAATACTAGCGCAACAGAAGGCCGGTATCCAGTCAGTCTTTATAGAAAATACTGATCGGATGACAATAAAGTGAACATTTACGAAAATTCGGGTGTAAGGCTTGATTGGCCCGAAACAAACGTAGGGGCGAGCGTTGCTCGCGATGCGCCGCGCGGGCGGCGCTCGATCTAGAGGGCGATAAAAATCTCAATCCATACGCTTGAGTGCCGCAATCTGCTTCACACCACGTCGAGGCGAATCTTGTACTGGTTGAGCAAGTGGGCGAGGGCGGGTGTCGGCGTCTGGTCGGTCACCAAACAGTCCACCAGGCTGATCGAGCCCAAGCGAACCATGGCATTACGCCCGAACTTGCTGGAGTCGGCAGCCAGGATCACCTGGCGTGCATTGGCGATCAGGGCCTGGGAAACCCGTACCTCCTGGTAATCGAAGTCCAACAGGCTGCCATCTTCGTCGATGCCGCTGATGCCAACCAGGGCGAAGTCGACCTTGAACTGGTTGATGAAATCGACGCTGGCCTGGCCTACCACACCACCATCGCGGCGCACCGTGCCACCTGCCACCAGTACTTCGAAATCGTCTTTGGCCGCCAGGATCGAGGCCACGTGAAGGTTGTTGGTAATCACCTTCAGGTGGTTATGGTTGAGCAGTGCGCGGGCGATCGATTCGGTCGTTGTGCCAATGTTGATGAACAGCGAGGCATGGTCGGGAATCTGCGAGGCTACAGCTTCGGCGATGCGCTGTTTCTCGTCGCGCATCTGGTCGGCGCGCATGGCGTAGGCGGTGTTCTCGATGCTCGAGTCATACGCGGCGCCCCCGTGGTAGCGGCGCAGCAGGTTGAGCTCGGCAAGCTGGTTGATGTCGCGGCGGATGGTTTGCGGGGTGACGACGAACAGCTGCGCCATTTCTTCGATGCTGACGTAGCCGCGTTCGCGGACCAGCTCGAGGATTTGTTGTTGGCGAGGGGGCAGATTCATGGGCGGTCCTTTTGGGCTGCCGGACAAATTCTGCAATGATGCCGTAGGACGGGGATGACGGCCAGTAGCCGGTTGTGCAACACGCCTGTAGGAGCAGCACAAGGCTGCCCCTACAGGAAGGCGTCAAGCCTCGTGGTCTTCCCAGTCGCGGGTACGGTCGACGGCTTTTTTCCAGCCAGCGTACAGCTTCTCTTTCTGCGTCTCGTCCAATTGTGGGCTGAACTCGCGCTCGATGATCGCCTTGTCGCGCAACTCGTCCAGGCTGCTCCAGAAGCCACAGGCCAGACCCGCCAGGTAGGCGGCGCCAAGGGCTGTGGTTTCACGCATTTTCGGGCGTTCCACACAGGTACCGAGGATGTCGGCCTGGAACTGCATGAGGAAGTTGTTGGCGACTGCGCCGCCGTCCACGCGCAGCTCGGACAGGCGCTGGCCGCAATCTTGCTGCATGGCGTCAAGCACGTCACGGGTCTGGTAGGCGATAGACTCCAGCGCTGCGCGGATGATGTGGTCTACCTTCACCCCGCGCGTCAGGCCGAACAGGGCGCCACGGGCATAGGGGTCCCAGTAGGGTGCGCCCAGGCCAGTGAAGGCGGGCACCAGGTATACGCCGTTGCTGTCCTTGACCTTGCTGGCGAAGTACTCGGTGTCCAGTGCATCGTTGACAATCTTCAGTTCGTCGCGCAGCCACTGCACGGTAGAGCCACCGTTGAACACTGCGCCCTCCAGGGCATAGGCCACCTCGCCGCGGGGGCCGCAGGCGATGGTGGTGAGCAAGCCGTGAGACGAGTTGACGGCCTTGTCGCCGGTGTTCATCAGCAGGAAGCAGCCGGTGCCATAGGTGTTCTTGGCCTGGCCAGGCTCGACGCACATCTGGCCGAACAGCGCTGACTGCTGGTCGCCGGCGATACCGGCGATGGCAATCCCGCTCTTGGTGTGGCCATAGACTTCGGAAGAGGAGCGTACTTCGGGCAGCATCTGGCGTGGAATGCCAAGGATTTCCAGCAGCTTGTCGTCCCATTCCAGCGTGTGGATGTTGAACATCAGCGTACGCGACGCGTTGGTGTAGTCGGTGACATGCACCTTGCCGCCAGAGAACTTCCAGATCAGCCAGGTATCGATAGTGCCGAACAGCAGTTCGCCGCGTTCGGCGCGTTCACGGGCACCTTCGACATTGTCGAGAATCCACTTGAGCTTGGTGCCGGAGAAGTACGGGTCGGTGACCAGGCCCGTGGTCTCGCGGATGTAGTCTTCATGGCCATCACGCTTGAGTTGTGCGCAGATCTCGGTACTGCGCCGGCACTGCCAGACAATGGCGTTGTACACCGGGCGGCCGGTTTCCTTGTCCCACACCACCGTGGTTTCACGCTGGTTGGTGATGCCGAGTGCCGCGACCTGGGCATGGCTGATGCCCGCCTGGGCCAGGGCTTCGACCATGGTGGCGCTCTGGGTGGCGAAGATCTCCATCGGGTCGTGTTCGACCCAGCCAGCCTGGGGGTAGTGCTGGACGAATTCGCGCTGGGAGGTGCCGACCACATTGGCGTCGCGGTCGAAAATGATGGCCCGCGAACTGGTGGTGCCCTGGTCCAGGGCGATGATGTAGTTCTTATCCAGGGTGTCTGTCATGGTCGTAGGCCTTGCAAAATTAGGAAGTCAGGGCTTGGGCGTGAGGCCGCATTAGTTGACTTGAGTATCGCCCTGGCGATTGTCGTTTGTCTCAGGGTTCGCGGTTGGCGCCACCGGCAGGTTGCGGGCGATCAAGCCGCGATACGCTGCGGCGCCCAGGCATGCGCCGAGAATAGGTGCGAACACCGGAACCAGGAAATAGGGGATGTCCCGTCCGCCAGTGAAGGCGATTTCGCCCCAACCGGCCAGGAAAGTCATCAATTTTGGCCCGAAATCGCGGGCCGGGTTCATCGCAAAGCCGGTCAGCGGCCCCATGGCGCTGCCGATCACGGCAATCAACAGGCCGATGAGCAACGGCGCTACGGCGCCACGGGGCAGGCCGTTGTTGTCGTCGGTGAGGGCCATGATCACGGCCATGAGGATGGCGGTGATGACCACTTCCACGAGGAACGCCTGCCCGGTGGACAGCGACGGGTGCGGGTAGGTGGAGAACACCGAGGCCAGTTCCAGGCTTTCGGTGCTGCCGCGCAGCATGGCGTGGGCTTGTTCGAAATCGAAGAACAGGTTGCTGTACAAGGTGTAGACCAACGCTGCGCCGCAGAAGGCGCCGCAGACCTGGGCCAGCATGTAGAACGGCAATTTACGCTTGTCGAAACCGGCGAACAGGGTGAGGGCGATGCTCACGGCCGGGTTCAGGTGCGCACCTGAAACGCCAGCGGTGAAGTAGATCGCCATGCTCACGCCGACGCCCCAGATGATGCTGATCTCCCACAGGCCGAAGCTGGCGCCCGCGACTTTGAGCGCGGCGACGCAACCAGTACCGAAAAAGATCAGCAGCGCAGTGCCAAGAAACTCGGCCAGGCATTGGCTGGACAAGGTGGGTTCGCGTAGAGCAGTCGTCATGTATGACCTCGTTTTTTTTGTTGTGAGGCGCGTGGCGCTCGACAGCAAAGCCCGGTGTCTATCCCCATTGACCCCGGGCAGATGTAAGAAATGCACCTAAAACGTGCACCATTTATTCAGAAACGAAAAAATATAGACAAGAAACGCTTATGTCAAAGGTCGAAAGTGAACGGTCAGTCACGATTTGGACGTAGTTCTAGGTCGCGAAACCTTACGCTAGAGAGGCGCGTAAGCTCCGAACTGGCTGGGATGTGGGATATGTCCTAAAGTAGCCGCCGACTTGTCCCTGACCGGAGCCTACGCATGACCCCCGCCCTAGACCTGTTGAAAAAAAACCGCGCCGAGCATCGCGTGCACAGTTATGAACACGATCCGAAATCAGCGTCGTATGGGTTGGAGGCAGCGGAAAAGCTCGGGCTTGACCCGCAGCAGGTGTTCAAGACCTTGCTGGCGAGCAGTGAGAAAGGTGAATTGCTGGTGGCGGTGGTGCCGGTGGTGGGGACCTTGGACCTTAAGGCGCTGGCCCATGCGGCGGGTGTGAAGAAGTGTGAGATGGCCGACCCTGCGGCGGCCCAGCGTGCCACGGGGTATCTGGTGGGCGGCATTAGCCCGTTGGGCCAGAAGAAGCGCCTGCGCACCTTCATTGATGATTCGGCGCAAAACTTTGCAACCATTCATGTCAGCGCCGGGCGGCGCGGGTTGGAAGTGGAGTTGGCGGCAGCGGTGCTGGCCGAACATACCCAGGGCACGTTTGCAGGCATTGGCCGGGGCTGACATTGCTGGGGCTGCGCAGCAGCCCCTGAATACAGAATCAGGTCGCCGAACTGTACCGGCGAACACCATTCTCCTGCCGTGGCAACTGCGCCGCGACACTGCCCGGCACTGGGAACAGCACCAGGTGATCGGCCTCCACCGCAATCCCTACGTCTTCACCGACCTGTTGATCGATATGGCTTGGGAAGATCGCCTCCAGCTGGCTGCCTGTAGGCAGTTGCAGGCGATACAGGGTCGATGCACCGAGGAAGCTCTTGCCGACGATGCTTGCGCGCAGTTGGCTGTCTGGCGCATGCACGATGTCATCGGGCCGCAGCAGCACATCCACCGAGCTCCCCGGCGCCATGATGTACGCACGGTTGCCCCGTAGCTCACCGAGTTCGGTACTGACCGCCTCGTGGCTGCTCATCTGGCCCCGGATGAAGTAGCCCTGGCCGATGAAGCTGGCCACGAACGGCGTCTGCGGCTCATGGTAGAGGTTGTACGGGGTATCCCACTGCTCCAGGCGACCTTCCTTGAACACCCCCACCTGGTCACTGACGGCAAATGCTTCCTCCTGGTCGTGGGTCACCAGAATAGCGCTGGTGCCACGGCTCTTGAGGATGTCGCGAACCTCATGGCTCAAGCGCCGGCGCAGTTCCACGTCGAGGTTGGAAAAAGGCTCGTCGAGCAGCAGCAACTGAGGCTCTGGCGCCAGCGCGCGGGCCAGGGCGACCCGCTGCTGCTGCCCACCGGACAGTTCGTGCGGATAGCGGCCGCCCAGCCCACCGAGCTTGACCAGTTCGAGCATTTCTTCGACGACTTCAGCCTGGCGCGGGTGCTTGGCGATGCCGAAGGCGATGTTCTGGGCGACGGTCAGGTGCGGGAACAGGGCGTAGTCCTGGAACACCATGCCGATGCGGCGCTTTTCTGGGGCCAGGGTGAAGCCGGCACGGGATATGACCTCGCCAGCCAGCTGGATCTCGCCTTCATGGATAGGCTCGAAGCCGGCGATGGCGCGCAAGGTGGTGGTCTTGCCACAACCGGATGAACCCAGCAGGCAACCAATGTCGCCTGCGTTCAGGTGCAGGTTGAGGTTCTGGACGATGCGCTGGTCGCCATAGCCGCAGGCGAGGTTGCGCAGGTTGAGCAGTAGGGGTTGACTCATGCGTGGTGGTAAGCCGGTTCTACAAGGAATTCGAGAAGGGCCTTCTGTGCATGCAGGCGGTTTTCAGCCTGGTCCCAGGCGACCGAACGAGGGTCGTCGAGCAGGTCATGGCTGATTTCCTCGCCACGGTGGGCGGGCAGGCAGTGCATGAACAGGGCGTCGGGTGCCGCCAGGTCGAGCAGTTCGCGGGTGACCTGGTAAGGCGCGAAATGCGCCAGGCGCCGTGCAGTTTCCTCCTCCTGGCCCATGGAAGTCCAGACATCGGTGGTCACCAGGTGCGCGCCACGTACCGCTTCCTTGGGATCGCGGATGATCTGCACGCGATCACCGCCCAGTGCCATGAAGCGTGGATCCGGGTCGTACCCTTCCGGGCAGGCGATGCGCAGTTGGAAATCGAACTGCCGAGCGGCTTCGATATAGGAGTTGCACATGTTGAAGCCATCACCGATCCACGCCACGGTCTTGCCCTGGATCGCGCCGCGATGTTCGAGGAACGTCTGCATGTCGGCCAGCAACTGGCACGGGTGCGACTCATCGGACAGGGCGTTGATCACCGGTACGCGCGATTTCGCGGCGAACTCGGTCAAGGTGCTGTGGGCGTGGGTACGGATCATCACCACGTCGAGCATGCTCGACAGGACGATGGCGCTGTCACCGATTGGCTCGCCACGGCCCAGTTGGGTATCGCGAGGCGACAGGAAGATCGCCTGGCCGCCCAACTGGATCATGCCGGCCTCGAACGACACTCGGGTACGGGTCGAGGACTTTTCGAAGATCATGCCCAGCACACGGTTTTTGAGTGGCTCGAACAGCACGCTTCGCTTGCGCAGGTCCTTCAGCTCGATGCCGCGGCGGATCACCCCGAGCAATTCGTCGGTGGTGAAGTCCAGCAGGGAGAGAAAGTGCCTAGCGCTCATGATTGACTACCTTATCTGCAACGGTATGCAGGTCGACCGTATGGTTTTTTTTGACAACGGGAGTGACCTGCGGCGTAAGCCGCACGGGGCGGACGAAATAGGGAAAGGCGCAATACTATAATTAAATGTCGCCTGAAACCAAGAGGGGAAACAGCAGCTCTGTTGCAAAGGGTGTCGTTACCCATTGAGCGTGCGCTGTTTTTTATTTGCTACAGAGGTTGTACACGGCTTGCCCGCGATTTGGCAAATGTGTGTCGCGAATCGTTTGCCTGATGTCGGGGAATTCACAGCGCGAAACGCGCTGGCGGGGCCCTGGGGCCGGGCGCATAGTCGTGATCGGACCCACCATAACGCAGAGGCGGCCATGACCAAGACCCTGCATCACCGTGCCTGTCACCTGTGCGAAGCGATCTGCGGGTTGAACATTGAAGTCAGCCATGACGACGACGGTCGGGCGCTGATCAGTGCGATCAAAGGCGACCCCGACGACCCGTTCAGCCGCGGCCATATCTGCCCAAAGGCCGTGGCCTTGCAAGACATCCAGAACGATCCCGACCGCCTGCGTCAGCCCCACCGACGGGTTGGCGATCAATGGCAGGCGATCGGTTGGGACGAGGCCTTCGCCCTGGCGGCCGACACATTGTGGCGCATCCAGCAGGCCCACGGTCGCAACGCAGTGGCGGTGTATCAAGGCAACCCCAGCGTGCACAACTATGGGTTGATGACCCACAGCAACTATTTCCTGGGCTTGTTGAAGACCCGCAATCGATTTTCGGCCACCTCGGTGGATCAATTACCCCAGCACCTGACCAGTCACCTGATGTACGGCCACGGTCTGCTGTTGCCGATTCCGGACATCGACCACACCGACTTCATGCTGATGCTGGGCGCCAACCCGTTGGCGTCCAATGGCAGCATCATGACCGTGCCCGATGTGGAAAAGCGCCTGAAGGCCCTGCGTGCCCGTGGTGGCCAGTTGGTGGTGGTTGACCCGAGGCACAGCGAAACGGCAGCCATGGCCGACCAGCACCTGTTCATCCTCCCCGGCGGCGATGCGGCATTGCTCAGTGGTTTGCTCAATACCCTGTTCGACGAAGGCCTGACCCGTGTGTCACACGTGCCAGTCAATGGCCTGGATCAGGTGCGCAGCGCAATCGCCCCGTTCACGGCCGAAGCCATGAGCGCATTGTGTGGCATAGCTGCTGCGGATATTCGCCAACTGGCGCGGGATTTCGCGGCGGCCGACAAGGCGGTCTGCTATGGCCGCATGGGCGTTTCGACCCAGGCCTTCGGCACCGTGTGCCACTGGCTGGTGCAACTGATCAACCTGGTCACCGGCAACCTGGATCGGGTGGGTGGCGCATTGTGTACCGAGCCTGCTGTCGACCTGGTGGCAAGTACTTCGGGCGGGCACTTCAATGCCTGGCAGAGCCGGGTTTCGGGGCTGCCGGAGTACGCGGGCGAGCTGCCGGTCGCTGCACTGGCCGAGGAAATCCTCACGCCCGGAGAGGGGCAGGTGCGGGCCCTGATCACCGTGGCGGGCAACCCGGTGCTGTCCACGCCTAACGGTCGGCAACTGGACGGGGCGCTGGAGGGGCTCGAGTTCATGCTCAGCATCGACCTTTACATCAACGAGAGCACTCGCCATGCCGACTTGATCCTGCCGTCCACGTCGGCGCTGGAGAACGATCACTACGACAGCACCTTCAACCTGCTGGCCGTGCGCAACGTGACGCGCTTCAACCGAGCGATCCTGGCCAAGCCCGAAGGCGCGCTGCATGACTGGGAGATCTTTGTCGGCCTGGCCAGGGCCTTTGCCGAACGGGCGAACCTTGAGCTCAAGCCAACCATGGCGCCGGCGAAGATGATCGATTGGGCCCTGCGCAAGGGGCGCTACGGCGATGAGTCGGCCTGGAAACTCTCGCTGGAAACGCTCGATCGGCACCCCCACGGGCTCGACCTTGGGCCGTTGAGCGCCAATCTGGAGGCCCGTTTGAACACTGCCAGCCAGGCCATCGAGGCGGCACCGCAGGTGCTGCTCGACGACTTGGCCAGGCTGGCACGGCAAGCGCCGATGGCGTCGGGGACGCTGTTGTTGATCGGCCGCCGCCATGTGCGCAGCAACAACTCGTGGATGCACAACTATCACCGGCTGGTCAAAGGTAAGCCGCGCCATCAGCTGTTGATGCACCCTGACGATTTGCAGCAACGACAGTTGCAGGATGGCCAGCGTGTGCGCATACGTTCGCGTACCGGCACCCTCGAAGTTGAGGTGCAGGCGTGTACGGACATGATGCCAGGCGTGGTCAGCCTGCCACACGGGTATGGCCATGGCCGCCAGGGCGTGCGGTTGCAGATTGCCCACGGGCAGCCTGGGGGCAGTGCCAACGACCTGACCGATGAGCGCTTGCGCGATCAGGTGTCGGGCAATGCAGCCCTCAATGGCGTGCCTGTACACGTAGAGGCCGCCTGAGCAACGGCAAGGCCGAGCACTCCGCTCGGCTTTCCGATACAATGCGTCACCGTGCCGACCATCGAGTCGGAAAGTTCAGACGAGGTGTTCCATGGATATCATCGAAACGATCAAAGAGCAGATTGCCAACAACACCATTCTGCTTTACATGAAAGGCTCGCCGAATGCCCCGCAATGCGGGTTCTCGGCCAAGGCATCGCAAGCTGTGATGGGTTGTGGCGAGAAGTTCGCCTACGTCGACATCCTGCAGAACCCGGAAATCCGCGCGAACCTGCCCAAGTACGCCAACTGGCCAACCTTCCCGCAGCTGTGGGTAGCTGGCGAGCTGGTCGGCGGCAGCGACATCATGCTGGAAATGTTTGAAAACGGTGAGCTGCAAACCCTGATCAAGGAAGCGGCTGCCAAGGCGAAGGCTGCTGAAGCCTGATCCTAGAACGCCCATAAAAAAACCCGCTCATGGCGGGTTTTTTTATGGGCGGTGATTTTACTCTTCGCCCATCTGCGACTGCAGGTAGTTCTCGATGCTGATCTTGTCGATCAGGCTCAGCTGGGTTTCCAGCCAGTCGATGTGCTCTTCTTCGGACTCGAGGATGTCTTCGAGCATTTCACGCGAGCCAAAGTCGCCGACGGTTTCGCAGTGAGCGATGGCGGCTTTCAGGTCGATCAGGCCTTTTTGTTCGATCTTCAGGTCGCACTCGAGCATCTCTTTGGTGTGCTCGCCGATCAGCAGCTTGCCCAGGTCCTGGACGTTGGGGATGCCTTCGAGGAAGAGAATACGCTTGATCAGTTTGTCAGCGTGTTTCATCTCGTCGATGGATTCCTTGTACTCGTGCTTGCCGAGTTTGTTCAGGCCCCAATCTTCGTACATGCGTGCGTGCAGGAAGTACTGGTTGATCGCGACCAGCTCGTTTCCGAGGATCTTGTTGAGATGCTGGATGACGCTTACGTCGCCTTTCATGACGGGTTCCTGCCCTGTAGAAGTGTGCCAATACAGAGAAGTTTGAGCTTGATACTTAGGGCTGTCAAACCTAAGTTGTTGAATAATAAGTGAAAATGAATAGGAATAAGAATGTTTGTGAAGCGCGTTGGGGAGCTAAGTTATTGAATTTCGGGCATAAAAAAACCGGACACTAGGCCCGGTTCTTCAAATAAGGTGGTTTCAGGCAGCGGTAAATTCTACCGGATAGGGCAGGGCAGCCTGGCTGACCTGAAGATCGGTCAGGGTTTCGCGCACCACTTGCTTGGCAAGGCAGGCGCATTTGCCGCATTGGCTGGCGACATTGGTCGCGGCTCGAACTTCCTTGTAGCTGCAGCATCCTTCATAGATCGCATCGCGGATCTGTCCATCGGTCACGCCGACACAAAGACACACATACATAAAGTCGGACCATCGCTGGTTGAGATGGATTGGAGCTTAATGGTAATGAGAATGCTTGTCAAAAGACTTTCTGAGAGGGCCGTGCTTGAGCGACCGGCGGTTGGATTCGGCCTGTCATGAGAAGCCGTGTATGATGGTCAGCCTTTGTTGGATGTCGGGCAGGCCCGTCTGGCCCGGCAAACGGTTTTTCACCCTCATCAGGAGATAACAATGAGCGTACTCGTTGGTAAACAAGCCCCCGACTTCACCGTTCCAGCTGTGCTGGGCAACGGCGAAATCGTCGACAGCTTCAACCTGGCCTCGGCCATCAAGGGCAAGTACGGCCTGGTGTTCTTCTACCCGCTGGACTTCACCTTCGTCTGCCCGTCCGAGCTGATCGCCCTGGACAACCGCATCCCTGACTTCCAGGCGCGCAACGTGGAAGTGATCGGCGTTTCGATCGACTCGCACTTCACCCACAACGCCTGGCGTAACACCCCGGTCAACAACGGCGGCATCGGCCAGGTGAAGTACACCCTGGCTGCCGACATGACCCACGAAATCTGCAAAGCCTACGACGTTGAGTCCGAAGGCGGCGTGGCCTTCCGTGGCGCCTTCCTGATCGACACCAACGGTGTTGTCCGTTCGCAGATCATCAACGACCTGCCACTGGGCCGTAACATGGACGAGCTGCTGCGTCTGGTCGACGCCCTGCAATTCCACGAAGAGCACGGCGAAGTCTGCCCTGCCAACTGGAAAAAAGGTGACAAAGGCATGAACGCTTCGCCAGAAGGCGTTGCTGCATACCTGAGCGAGAACGCTGGCAAGCTGTAATTGCCGAGCGCATAAAAAACCGGCCCTGGTGGCCGGTTTTTTTGTGCCTGCATGTTGGGACCGCTTTGCGGCCCCAAAATCTCAACTCAGTCGTTGAAATCGCGCCAGCCGCCCATTTCCTTCCAGCGGTTGACGATGCCGCAGAACAGCTCGGCGGTCTTCTCGGTGTCATAGCGCGCCGAATGCGCCTCACGCCCGTCAAAGTCGATGTCGGCACTCTGGCAGGCCCGCGCCAGTACGGTCTGGCCATAGGCCAGGCCAGCGAGGGTGGCGGTGTCGAAGCTGGAGAACGGGTGGAAGGGGTTGCGCTTGAGGTCGTTGCGGTTGACCGCGGCATTGAGGAAGCCCAGGTCGAAGCTGCTGTTGTGGCCGACCAGGATTGCGCGCTTGCAGCCGTTGGCCTTGAGCGCCTTGCGCACGCCACGGAAGATGTCGGTCAGCGCGCTTTCTTCACTCACAGCCATGCGCAGCGGGTGGTCCAGCTTGATGCCGGTGAACTCCAAGGCGGCAGCCTCGATGTTGGCCCCTTCGAACGGCTCCACCCGGTGGAAGTAGGTATGTTCCGGGAACAGGAAGCCTTTTTCGTCCATGCCGATGGTGACAGCGGCGATTTCCAGCAGGGCATCGGTGGCGCTATTGAAGCCGCCGGTCTCGACATCCACCACCACAGGCAGGTAGCCACGGAAGCGCTCAGCCATCGGGTGGCGCGAACCGCCGCCGGCCTGGCCGTCCTGATCGTCTTCGTAGAGGTCTTCGCTCACGCGTTGTCCTCCAGCAGGCGCCAGCGCAGCTTTTCGCCAGCGCGCAGCGGTATTACCGTCTGCTCGCCAAAGGGCAGGCTTTCGGGTGCGGTCCACTCTTCGCGAACCAGGGTGATGGTGTCGGTGTTCGCTGGCAGGCCATAGAAGGCCGGGCCGTGCACGCTGGCAAAGCCTTCGAGCTTATCCAGCGCATTGCGCTGCTCGAACGCTTCGGCGTACATCTCGATGGCTGCATAAGCGGTGTAGCAACCGGCACAACCACAGGCGGCTTCCTTGGCGTGACGGGCGTGAGGGGCCGAGTCGGTGCCGAGGAAGAATTTGGGGTTGCCACTGGTGGCAGCGTCCAGCAGCGCCACCTGGTGGGTGTTGCGCTTGAGGATCGGCAGGCAGTAGAAGTGCGGGCGAATACCGCCTACCAGCATGTGGTTGCGGTTGTACAGCAGGTGCTGGGCGGTAATGGTCGCGCCGACGTTGGCCGAAGCCTCGGTGACGAACTGCGCGGCATCGCTGGTGGTGATGTGCTCGAACACCACCTTGAGCGTCGGGAAGCGTTCGACCACGCGACGCATGTGTTCGTCGATGAAGCGCTTCTCGCGATCGAATACATCGATTTCGCTGCGCGTCACCTCACCGTGCACCAACAGCGGCATGCCGACTTCGGCCAGCGCTTCGATGGCGGGGAAGATGTTGTCGATGCTGGTCACGCCTGAATCGGAGTTTGTCGTGGCGCCGGCCGGGTAGAGTTTGGCGGCGTACACGATACCGCTGGCCTTGGCCGCGCGGATGTCCTCGGGGCTGGTGCGGTCAGTGAGGTAAAGCACCATCAGGGGTTCGAAACGGCTGCCGGCCGGACGCGCGGCAAGGATGCGCTCACGGTAGGCGCCGGCTTCGACGGCGTTGCGTACCGGCGGTACGAGGTTGGGCATGATGATGGCACGGGCGAAGGTACGCGCCACATCGCCAACGGTATGGGGCAGGACGGCACCATCGCGCAGATGGATGTGCCAGTCGTCGGGACGCAGGAGGGTCAGGCGATCGGACATTGGGGATTCCAGGCGGGTCGAACTCAAGGCTCAATGCTACCGGAAAACCCTGGCCCGAGCACGGCTATCAAGTTTTTCGGGCAGCGTCCGATACCCTGCAGGTAAGCCGTCAGAATTTGTGGAGCCGCCCGTGCGCCAGCGTTACCTAGCCCTGTTGACCCTGTTCGCCAGCCTGCCGGCCGGTGCACTGACTTTCCAGACGCGCATGGAGAACATTGCCTGGCAGGTCGAGGGCGACCAGTTCGAATGCCGGCTGATCCAACCGATCGACGGTTTCGGCAGTGGCGAGTTCGTGCGCCGGGCAGGTGAGCAGCCGGTGTTCCAACTGCGATCACACAGTAATGCGCTGGGCGCCGGTTCAGCCACGTTGCTGGCGGCAGCGGCGCCCTGGCAGCCAGGGCGCGGTGATATCAACCTGGGCGTTGTGCGCCTGGCGCGCAACGGCGTGCTGTTCAGTTCGTCCCAGGGGCAGGCCAGCCGACTGATCAATGGTTTGCTCGATGGCCGCAGCACGGTGGTGCGCAACTACACCGGCGAGGCTGGGCGGGCAATGGAAGTTCGGGTGCTGCCGGTCAGCTTCGCCAAGGCCTATGGCGACTACCAGGCCTGTGCCAGCAAGTTGCTGCCGATGAATTACGATCAAGTGCGCCAGACACAGGTGGGCTTCCCAGGGGGGGGCATCGAGCTGGACGATTCGGCTCGGGCGCGGCTGGACGTGGTGCTCGATTACATGAAGGCCGACCCGACGGTTAACCACATCGAACTCAACGGCCATTCCGACAACAGCGGTAATCGCCTGACCAACCGTGATCTTTCGCGCCGCAGGGCGATGGCCGTGGCGGACTATTTCAAGGCCCATGGCGTGCCGGAAGCGCAGATCACCGTGCGCTTCCACGGCGAGCGCTATCCGCTGGCGAAGAACAACAGTGCCGCCAACCGGGCGCGTAATCGGCGGGTGAATATCGAGCTGGATCGGGTGGCGGTGGTTGAGAAGCCGGTCGAGAAGGCGGCTGAAACGCCAGCGCCTGTGCCTGCACCTGCACCTGCATCCGCTGCGAAATAACACCATTGGCAGGAACGCTGTGGCAGCCGGCAAGGCAGCCACACAGTACGTCGCGCCTTCGACAATTACTGTCGCTTTGTCGTCAGAAGCTGTCGCCCCACTGTAAATTTTTCCGCAACGCCGTTAGAATCGACCCCTTTCCGTACAACCCCGTGGAGTGATGGCATGGCGGACGTAAATAAGGTCGTACTGGCGTATTCCGGCGGCCTTGATACTTCGGTGATTCTCAAGTGGCTGCAGGATACCTACAACTGCGAAGTGGTGACCTTCACCGCTGACCTGGGTCAGGGCGAAGAGGTCGAGCCGGCCCGTGCCAAGGCACAGGCGATGGGTGTGAAAGAGATCTACATCGACGACCTGCGCGAAGAATTCGTGCGTGATTTCGTGTTCCCGATGTTCCGCGCCAACACCGTCTACGAAGGCGAGTACCTGCTGGGTACCTCCATCGCCCGTCCGCTGATCGCCAAGCGCCTGATCGAAATCGCCAACGAAACCGGCGCCGACGCCATTTCCCACGGTGCAACCGGTAAAGGCAACGACCAGGTTCGTTTCGAACTGGGCGCCTATGCGCTCAAGCCGGGCGTCAAGGTCATCGCCCCTTGGCGTGAGTGGGACTTGCTGTCCCGCGAGAAGCTGATGGACTACGCCGAGAAGCACGGTATCCCGATCGAGCGTCATGGCAAGAAGAAATCGCCGTACTCGATGGACGCCAACCTGCTGCACATCTCCTACGAAGGCGGTGTCCTGGAAGATACCTGGACCGAGCACGAAGAAGACATGTGGCGTTGGAGCGTCTCTCCGGAAAACGCCCCGGACCAGGCTACCTACCTCGAACTGACCTACCGCAACGGTGACATCGTCGCCATCGATGGTGTCGAGAAGTCGCCGGCCACCGTCCTGGCCGACCTGAACCGCATCGGCGGCGCCAACGGCATCGGCCGTCTGGACATCGTCGAGAACCGTTACGTCGGCATGAAGTCCCGTGGCTGCTACGAGACGCCTGGCGGGACCATCATGCTGCGCGCCCACCGTGCGATCGAGTCGATCACCCTGGACCGCGAAGTCGCTCACCTGAAAGATGAGCTGATGCCGAAATACGCCAGCCTGATCTACACCGGTTACTGGTGGAGCCCGGAGCGTGTGATGCTGCAGCAGATGATCGACGCTTCGCAGGTCAACGTGAATGGCGTAGTACGCCTGAAACTGTACAAGGGCAATGTCACCGTTGTCGGCCGCAAGTCGGACGACTCGCTGTTCGATGCCAACATCGCGACCTTCGAGGAGGATGGCGGCGCCTACAACCAGGCGGACGCTGCCGGCTTCATCAAGCTCAATGCACTGCGCATGCGCATTGCCGCCAACAAGGGCCGTTCGCTGCTCTAAGTACTGGCACGCGTTGCACGAACCCCGGCTCAGGCCGGGGTTTTTTTTGCGGCGCTATCCAAATGGCCTTCAAGCTCTACGATTGGCGGTACCTTCCTCAAGTGCGCTGATGGACAGGCGTGCGCATTGGCGCTTCTCCAGATTAAGGAAGTGCCAGGTACGCGTTGATGCCGGCGCTTGAGCGAGGGCCACGAGGATGTGCTGTTCCAGCCGGTGTTGTGCATCGGGGCCGGAAAAGATAACGGTAACCGGCTCGAGTGCATCGGTGTCCGGGCTGTCGTTAGTTGCTCTTTTTAGACCTGGGTTATAGAACGACTTGTAATTGAAGTTCAGGGTTAGAAAGAACAGCGCAGTAAGGAAAAACGGAAAGCCCACCAGAAACCAAGTATAGAGGCTCTGGCTGGATTCGCTGAGGAACGGCAGTGTCGCAAGTGCGGATGCTTCGATAATCCCCGCGAAGATAGCAATGATCGTCAGCGGGGCGACAGGTTGTGCTTCGGGCATGATGGCTGTCTCCTGCGGTTTTGCTCATCATTACCGTGCTGCGGCGCTTAACTGAAGGCTGCAGTGTTTCCCGCCTGAGCACTTTCTGATGAACAACCTCGTACCTGAATTTTTCGCCTCATTGAAGTGGCATATTCCGCGCGTGGAAGTTTGTTTTCAGTGGCTTCAGTCGATTGAATCCGCGATGCGGTTTCTTGTGAGTCTTTAATCTTACGGTTAGCGCTGTGCGAAGTTTTGTGTAGGAAATTTCTGTAAGTGTTGTAGGGCTCGTCTATTCATGAGTTTCATTGGCAAATCGTCGCGCCACGAAGCGTTCTGTCGGTTATCGTGGCGTGCCATAGCAAAAATAAATGAATGAATGGATATCACATGAATAAAGTCCTTATCGTGGATGACCATCCGGTCATACGCCTAGCCGTACGTATGCTGATGGAGCGGCATGGGTATGACGTCGTTGCGGAAACCGATAACGGCGTGGCCGCCTTGCAACTGACGCGTGAACACCTGCCCGATATCGTCGTGCTCGACATCGGTATTCCAAAACTGGATGGCCTTGAAGTCATCGCCCGCATGGCCGCCTTCAGCCCAGGCAGCAAAGTGCTGGTGCTCACCTCGCAGGTGCCTGGAAACTTCTCGATGCGTTGCATGCAAGCGGGGGCGGCGGGTTATGTGTGCAAACAACAGGAGCTGACCGAATTGCTCAGCGCCATAAAGGCCGTGCTGTCAGGCTACAGCTATTTCCCTAATCAGGCCTTGCATGCCTCACGGGGTAGGGGAGGTGGTAGCGAGACGGACATGGTCAACCGCCTCTCGGCCCGGGAAATGACGGTCTTGCAACAGCTGTCGCGCGGTCGGTCCAACAAGGAAATTGCCGACAGCATGTTCCTCAGCAACAAGACCGTCAGCACGTACAAGTCACGCTTGTTGCTCAAGCTCAACGCCCGGTCGCTGGTAGACCTGATCGAGCTTGCGCAGCGTCACGGTTTGAACTGAGCGCCGCAATGCAAAGCCTCCCAGGGCAGGCTTTGCATTGCGCTACAGATCGTAGTCGAAATCGGCCAGTTGCTTCTGCAGGCGTCGCTCTTCCAGCAGGTTGTCGATGGTGCGGCGTTTGCTCAGGTTGGTCTTTGCAGTCTCTACCTGCGGCTCCGCTTCATCATCTGCGGCAACAAAATCATCTTCGATTGACAGGTCGTCTTTATCGGCACTCATGAGTCGCTCCAAGCCAAAGGGCCATTGGCCGTCCTTATAACCAGAAAGCTGACGCTGGTAAAAAAGATTTTTTCAATCGTACCGGGTGGTTTTTCGCTATCGGCTCAATCGTCAGACGTCTTCTGCTTGTATTCGCACAGGTCCTCGATCCGGCAACTCCCGCAGCGGGGCTTGCGTGCCTGGCATACGTAGCGCCCATGCAGGATGAGCCAATGATGGGCATCGAGCAGGTATTCCTTGGGCACGAACTTGACCAGCTTCTTCTCGACCTCCAGCACGGTTTTGCCCGGTGCGATGCCGGTGCGGTTACTGACCCTGAAAATATGGGTGTCCACTGCCATGGTCGGCTGCCGGAACGCCGTGTTGAGTACCACATTGGCCGTCTTGCGGCCCACCCCTGGCAGCGCTTCGAGTGCTTCTCGGGTTTGTGGCACTTGGCTGTCATGGCGCTCTATCAGCAGCCTGCAAGCCTCGATCACGTTCTTGGCTTTGCTGTTGTAGAGGCCAATGGTCTTGATGTAATTGCTCAGCCCTTCGACGCCCAGGGCGTAGATCGCCTCTGGGGTATTGGCGACCGGGAACAGGCGCGCGGTGGCCTTGTTGACGCCGACGTCAGTGGATTGCGCTGACAGCGTGACGGCAACAAGCAGTTCAAACGGTGTGGTATAGGCCAGTTCCGTCTTGGGGTCAGGATTGTCTTCGTGAAGCCTGCGAAAGATCTCCAGGCGTTTTGCGGCATTCATGGAATCAGGGCTTTCCTTGACGACGTGGGTGGGCAGAGCCCGGACGCAGGTGATTGTACAAGGCCAACAGCACGCCGAGCAGTAGCAGGGCGCCAGGGGCGACACTGGCAAGGTGCACGCCCAAGCCTTCGGCCAGCCCTTGACGGCAGGCGCCGAGCAGCAGGCAGGCGGCCAACAGGCCCGCCAGGTGCACCAGCAGTGCGTGCCAACGGCCTTCATGCGGTAGCAGGCGGTCTGCTGCCAGGCACTGCAGGCACAGTAGGGCCGGATACGGGCCCAGTAACAGCGCCATTGGCAGCAGCCAGGCACGCAGTGCCAACTGCAGGCAGCAGGCCAGGGCAGCCAAAAGCAGCAGGCTTGCCAGCACGTATGCCGCACCGTTCAGGCGGCTGCGCAACGGCATCAGCCCTACTTGATGCAGGCCGAGCATCATGACCGCGCACACGCCTATGGCAGCGGCCAAGGGCAGCGTTTGCGTGGCCCCAAGCAGGGGGGCAAGGCTGGCGGCCAGCAAGTAGCCCCTATTCATGGTCGAGCTCCCCGAGCAATACGTGACGGTGCTCATCGAAATAGCGTAGGGCACTTTGTATTGCCTCGATAACCGCGCGTGAGGTTACTGTCGCGCCCGCCAGTTGGTCGAAATCGCCCTGGTCCCGCTTCAATGCCCAGCGATCACTCAGGCGGTGTTCGGCAAACTGCGCCAGCCAGTTCGCTTGCGGGTCGGCAAGGCGTCCGCCCAGCCCAGGGCTTTCCTGTTGCTCGACCACCTGGCTACCGATCAGGCGCCCGTCCGGTGCGATGGCGATGCTTAACACGATTGGCCCGGCATAGCCTTGGGCATGGGTAACCAGGACGATGGCGGTAGGCTTGCCCGCCAGCGTTGCGCGGTAGGCTGCCATGATGCGGCTGTGTGCAAGTGGCGAGCCGGGGCTGGGCAGCGGAGCATCCAGCGGCTGGTTGTCGTAACTGCCCTCGGGTAATACCGCGAGTCTCTGGCGACTTTGCAGCTGTTTTTCGGCTTCGCGGATGGACGGGGTTGTCCACGTGCGCCAGACCAGCGTCGTCGACAACGCCAGTGCAGCTGTCACCAGCAGCAGCCCTGCTGAACGCACCCGGCGGTTCACCGGTCAGCCCGCTGGCGGCGCAGGGCCAGCCGTTCGAGGCTGGGGACCGTGAGATTCATCAGCAGGATGGCGAACGCCGTGCCATCGGGGTAACTGCCCCAGGTGCGGATCAGGTAGATCAGCAGGCCCGCACCAAAGCCGAATACCAGCTTGGCCCCTTCGCTTCTGGGGCCGGAGACAGGCTCGGTGGCAATGAAAAAGGCGGCCAGCATGGTCGAGCCAGAAAACAGGTGCAGCAAGGGGGAGCCATTGGAGTCCGAGCCTGACCCGTTCCAGGCCAGCAGGCTGAACAGCGACAACCCCACCAGCAAACCCACTGGCGCGTGCCAACTGAACACCTTGCGCTGCAACAGAAACAAGCCACCGAGCAAAAAGGCCAGATTGACCCACTCACCACCGCGCCCGCCGATGCTGCCAAAGCCCGGGTGGCTGGCGAACAGCTCATCGAGGGTCAGACTGCGGTTATGGCGCAGGCCATCGAGGATTGTCGGTTGTGCCCAGGCATCGATGTGCTCACCGCCACCCAATACCTGTTGCAGGCTCTCGAACAGGCCTGATGGCTGTCCTGGCCACTGGTTCATCTGCAGGGGAAAGCTCAGCAACACAAAGGCAAAACCAACCATGGCCGGGTTGAACAGGTTGCGTCCGACACCGCCAAAAGCCTGTTTACCCACCCCGATAGCGACTACAGCGGCGACCACGGGCAGCCACCCTGGGGCCTGGGTAGGCAGTGCGGCCGCCAGCAGCACGGCGGTCACCAGTGCGCTGCCGTCGTTCAGTGCGACGCTGACAGGCTGGCCACGCAGCTTCACTAGCAGCGCCTCGCAGAGCAGCGCTGCACTGGCGCACAGCAGCAGATTGCAGAGCAGCCCCCAGCCCTGCAACCACAATAGCGTCAGTAAACCAGGGGCACAGGCCAGTAGCACCAGGCCCGTGCTCGTACGCAGGCGTGGGTCAGGCTTCGCCATGATCGCGCTCGTTCTCTCGGGGCTGGGGGTGTTGAGTCCGCTTCATTGTGCGAAGAGTCCGTTGAAACCGGAAAATGCCATGGCCATTACCCCGGCGCCAAGCAGTTCTATGGGCAGGCCGCGCAGGGCGCCGGGTATGTCGGCCTGTGCGCTGCGCTGGCGCAGGTCCGCGAACAGGGCCAGTGCAAGCCACAAGCCGCCCCCTGCCAGCAAGCCCTTGGTCAGTGTCGAAAGCCAGGTGGTGTCGTTGCCTGCCTCTTCCAGAGCCAGCCCCAGCACGGTGGCGTTACACAGCAGCAGCCCGGTCAGGTCGGCCACAGGCCAGCCAGGGCGTAGCCTTGTCAGTGCCCACGGCACTGCGAATGCCAGCAACGCCAGCCAGGGCAGCAACAGGAACAGGCTGAGGTCGTGGATCTGCCAAGGGTCGAGCACCAGCCACCTCAGCAGGTGAGCGCCGATCAGCCCCGGCGCAATGGACAGGGCGCATGCCAGGCCGAGCACATGCAAGCGCAGCTGAGAAGTCGGCTGCTGCTGCAGGCACAGATGATTGACCAGCGTAGCGCTGATCAGAACCAGAACGTAGTCACTCATGAACTGACGATAGCCGGGAATCGTGGCGATTGTCCGGCATTGAGCGGGAGAGGGAACTGCCCCGGCACTGAGGCCGGGGCAGGGGGCTTACTTGATGCGCTGGCCTGGCTTGGCGCCGCTGTCCGGGCTGAGCAGGTAGATTTCTTCACCGCCAGGGCCGGCGGCCATGACCATGCCTTCAGAGACGCCAAAGCGCATTTTCCGAGGCTTGAGGTTGGCTACCATCATGGTCAGGCGGCCTTCCAGCTTGGACGGGTCGGGGTAGGCCGACTTGATGCCGGAGAACACGTTGCGCTGCTCGTCACCGATGTCCAGCGTCAGTTGCAACAGCTTGTCGGCACCGGGTACGGCCTCGGCCTTGACGATCAGCGCCACGCGCAGGTCGACGGCGGCAAAGGTATCGAATTCGATTTCCGCCGACAGCGGGTCCTTGGTCAGCTCGCCATTGCCTGTCGGGGCCTGGGCCTGGGCTCCAGCCGCCAGCAGGTCTTCCTTGCTGGCAGCGACCATGGCGTCGACCTTGGCCGGTTCGATGCGGCTCATCAGTGCCTTGAAGGCGTTCAGGCGGTGGTTTTCCAGGCGCGACTGGTGGTCGTTCCAGGTCAGTGGCGCGACATTGAGGAAAGCCTCGGCATCGGCGGCCAGCACCGGCAGTACCGGCTTGAGGAAGATCACCAACTGGCGGAACAGGTTGACGCCCTGGGCGCAGATGGCCTGAACCTCATCCTGTTTACCTTCCTGCTTGGCCAGCGACCAAGGTGCCTTGTCGGCGATCCAGGCGTTGGCGCGGTCGGCCAGGGCCATGATTTCGCGCATCGCGCGGGCGAAGTCACGGCTCTCGTAGGCTTCGGCGATGGAAGGCGCGGCGGCCAGGAAGGCTTCGGTCAACTCGGGCGCAGCATCACCGGCTACCAGTACGCCTTCGTTACCTTTGTGAATGAAACCGGCGCAACGGCTGGCGATATTGACCACCTTGCCGACCAGGTCGGAGTTGACCTTCTGCACGAAGTCTTCCAGGTTCAGGTCCAGGTCATCGACGCCACGGCCCAGTTTGGCCGCGTAGTAGTAACGCAGGTATTCCGGCTGCAGGTGATCCAGGTAGGTGCGGGCCTTGATGAAGGTGCCGCGCGACTTGGACATCTTGGCGCCGTTGACGGTCAGGTAGCCGTGCACGTTGACCGCAGTCGGTTTGCGGAAGCCCGCGCCTTCAAGCATGGCTGGCCAGAACAGGGCGTGGAAGTTAACGATGTCCTTGCCGATGAAGTGGTACAGCTCGGCCTTGGAGTCTTCTTTCCAGAAGGCATCGAAGTCCAGCTCCGGGCGGCGCGCGCAAAGGTTCTTGAAGCTGGCCATGTAGCCGATTGGCGCATCCAGCCAGACGTAGAAATATTTGCCTGGCTCGCCCGGGATTTCAAAGCCGAAATACGGCGCGTCGCGGGAGATGTCCCACTCCTGCAGGCCCGAGTCCAGCCATTCGGCCAGCTTGTTGGCAACGGCTTCATGCAAGGTGCCGCTGCGGGTCCACTGCTGCAGCATGGTCTGGAAATCGGGCAGCTTGAAGAAGAAGTGCTGGGAATCACGCAGCACCGGAGTGGCGCCGGAGATGGCCGACTTGGGGTTCTTCAGCTCGGTCGGGGCGTAGGTCGCGCCGCACTTTTCGCAGTTGTCGCCGTACTGGTCTTCGGCCGCGCACTTGGGGCAGGTGCCCTTGATGAAACGGTCGGCCAGGAACATGCCCTTTTCAGGGTCGTAGTACTGGGTCACCGAACGGGTGGCAATGTGCCCGGCTTCACGCAGACGCGTGTAGATCATGCCGGACAGCTCACGGTTCTCTTCGCTGTGGGTCGAGTGGAAATTGTCGAAATCCACCAGGAAGTCGGCGAAGTCGCCGCTGTGCTCGGCCTGAACGTTGGCGATCAACTGCTCAGGGGTGATGCCTTCCTTTTCGGCACGCAGCATGATGGCCGAGCCGTGGGCGTCGTCGGCGCAGACGTAGATGCACTGGTTGCCGCGTAGTTTCTGGAAACGGACCCACATGTCTGTCTGGATGTACTCGAGCATATGGCCAAGGTGGATCGATCCATTGGCATAGGGCAAGGCGCTGGTGACGAGAATCTGACGTGGCTCGGACATGGTGGCTCGGCTACTTATCTGGCTACGGGGTAAAAATGAGGGTGATCGGCCACTATAAAGGGCTGGCGAAGATATTTCACCCCACAGACGCACCTGCTGACGATTGACGGGTTAGGATAGGCGCCTGTTTTACATTCAGTTTGCCAATGGGAGTCTCCATGAGTGCCGTCACCCGTGCCGCCATCGAAGGCGTGCTTCGCCAGTACACCGACCCCTACCTGAACCAGGATCCAGTCAGCGCAGGTTGTGTGCGCGCCGTCGATATCCAGGGCGGGCAGGTCAATGTGCAGTTGCAACTGGGGTATGCCGCAGGGTTGTTCAAGAACGGCTGGGCCCAGGTACTGCAGACAGCGATCGGCAACCTGGAAGGCGTCAGCAGCGCCCAGGTGTCGATCGACTGCGTGGTCGCCGCGCACAAGGCTCAGGCGCAGGTGCCGGCCATGGCCAACGTCAAGAACATCATCGCCGTGGCCTCGGGCAAGGGTGGCGTCGGCAAGTCGACCACTGCCGCCAACCTGGCCTTGGCCCTGGCCCGTGAAGGCGCCCGGGTCGGTATTCTCGACGCGGATATCTATGGCCCTAGCCAGGGCGTGATGTTCGGTATCGCTGAAGGCACTCGGCCACAGATTCGCGAGCAGAAGTGGTTCGTGCCGATCAAGGCGCATGGTGTGGAAGTCATGTCCATGGCGTTTCTCACCGACGACAACACGCCGATGGTGTGGCGTGGCCCGATGGTGTCCGGCGCGTTGCTGCAACTGGTGACCCAGACCGCCTGGGATGACCTCGACTACCTGGTGATCGACATGCCGCCAGGCACGGGTGACATCCAGTTGACCCTGGCGCAGAAGGTACCGGTGGCCGGCTCGGTGATCGTCACCACGCCGCAGGACCTGGCCCTGCTGGACGCCAAGAAGGGCGTGGAGATGTTCCGCAAGGTCAATATCCCGGTGCTGGGTGTGGTGGAGAACATGGCCGTGCACATCTGTTCGAACTGCGGCCATGCCGAGCACCTGTTCGGCGAAGGCGGCGGTGAGAAACTGGCGGCCCAGTATGGCGTCGACCTGCTGGCGTCGCTGCCGTTGTCGATGCTGATCCGCGAACAGGCCGACAGTGGCAAGCCAACGGCGATTGCCGAGCCCGAAAGCCAGATCGCCATGGTCTATCAGGAATTGGCCCGTCAGGTGGGCGCGCGCATCGTGCTGCAGGAAGCAGCGGCACCGGCGATGCCGAACATTACCATCAGCGAAGACTGACCAGAGACCGCGTCGCCTGCTTTGCGGGTAAGCCCGCTCCTACAGGTACACCACAGGCCTGTAGGCGCGGTTTTACCCGCGAAGAAGGCAGCGCCGGTTCAGCCAGGCATAAAAAAACCCGCCAGAAGGCGGGTTTTTTGAAAGCTAGAAAGCTTAGATCGACTTAGGCGATCTGAACTTCTTCAGCCTGCATGCCTTTCTGGCCGCGGGTAGCGACGAAAGTAACAGCTTGGCCTTCTTTCAGGGTCTTGAAGCCGTCAGCTTGGATGGCTTTGAAGTGCACGAACAGGTCGTCACCCGACTGAGGGGTGATGAAGCCGTAGCCTTTCTCGTCGTTGAACCACTTAACGGTACCGTTTTGACGGTTGGACATGTTTCTGTCTCCTTGGACAAAGTTGATAACGGTCAGGAAAATCCCTGCCCGGGACTGAGTGCAAAGAGAGCAGAAAATTCAGAGATGGGCCGATCAGGATCGTGCATCAAACTAGAGATTCTCGGTGTCACGTGCAGCACAGTGGCGCCACCTTAACCCACTTTCCGCAACCTGCCAATGGCCAGAGGCCGCTTTACTGAAAATCAGATCGGCGGCGGCTGTAAGCCCCGCCTGGCGGGGATTGTGGCCAGAATGCAGGATGGAACTTTGAAGAGGGCGCCGGGACCGGTAAGATGCGCCTCACGATTTTCACCTCGCAACTCTTCAGGACACCCCGCCATGAGCATCAAATCGGACAAGTGGATTCGCCGCATGGCACAGGAACACGGCATGATCGAACCCTTCGTCGAGCGCCAGGTGCGCGGCGAACACGACAGCCGTGTCATCTCCTTCGGCGTCTCCAGCTACGGCTACGACGTGCGCTGCGCCGACGAATTCAAGGTGTTCACCAACATCAATTCGGCCACCGTCGACCCGAAAAACTTCGACGCCGGCAGCTTTGTCGACGTCAAGAGCGACGTCTGCATCATCCCGCCAAACTCCTTCGCCCTGGCCCGCACTGTGGAGTACTTCCGCATTCCACGCAACGTGCTGACCATCTGCCTGGGCAAAAGCACGTATGCGCGCTGCGGCATCATCGTCAACGTCACCCCGCTTGAGCCAGAGTGGGAGGGCCACGTGACCCTGGAATTCTCCAACACCACCACCTTGCCGGCAAAAATCTATGCCAACGAGGGTGTGGCGCAGATGCTCTTCCTGGAATCCGATGAAGAATGCGAAGTGTCCTACAAGGACCGTGGCGGCAAGTACCAGGGCCAGCGTGGCGTCACCCTGCCACGCACCTGAGCCGACGAGCGCGGGGAATTCCCCGCGTGTTTGCGACTCCAACGAGTAACTTGCCGATGTGCATGATGCGCATCGGCTCTCGTCAGGAGCCGCCAATGAAACTCCATCCCGCAATCAGTGCCAAGCTGGCTGGTTTGCAGCCCAATCATGTCGGGTTGTTGCCATGGTCACTGCTGGCGCATCCGCTGCCGATGCAGGCGGGGGGCGTGCCTCATCAGCCTGATCCCGATACCCCACAACCACCGGAGCCGGGTGAAACGCAGCCCATGGAGCCAGGTGAACCCACCTTGCCCGATGAGCCGCCTCCCGCACCGGTCGCCTGAGCACGTGTGGCTATAGCGCCCAGACCCGCTCTGCGCCTGCCAGAAACACGCGGGTAGTCGCATCGCCGCGCACGCGCCAGCCACCGGTGAATTCGCCGAAGGCTGGCAGCAGGCTGACCCTGTCATCCATCAGAAAGCAAGGCAGGCGAAGACGCTGTCTGGCCCGCCCCTGCAAGACGAACACAGGGTGGACATGGCCCGCCAGCACCGGGTGCTGGGGATGGGCGACGGGCTCGTGCTGCAAGGCGAAGGGCGCCAGCACCCATGGCTCTTCCACCACCTCAATCCCCAGTGCAACCGGTGGGTCGCCAGCGTGGCGATCATGATTGCCACGCACCAGCACGATGCGGAGCCCCGCATGCCGTTGCCGCCACGCCTGCAGCCTGGCCAGCGTTGCCGGTGCGCGTGCCGTGCGGGCGTGCAGGAAATCGCCAAGCACGACCAGCAGTCGGCAATCATGGTTGGCCAGCAGGGTGTCAAGGCGCGCCAAGGTTGCCTCGGTGGTACCGCGTGGCACGGGCTGATGAAGGGCGCGATAGCTGGCGGCTTTGCCGATATGCACATCGGCCACCAGCAGGGCGCGACGGGCAGGCCAGTACACGGCTTTGTCCGGCAGTAGCCAGAGCGTTTGGTCGCAGTGCTGGATGGCCAGGTGATCATTCATCGCGGCCACTCGCCGCCTTTTCCAGGTCCGCGACCATCCGGGCTATGCGCTCTGCCAGTTTTTCCGTGCTCAAGGTTTCGCGCATGCCTTCCACCAGCAGGGCAAAGGCCAACGGGCCAGGGCGAGGCAACGCATGCAGGTCCAGCCGCAGTTGGCCAAGCTTGAGCAACTGGCGATGCAGCCGCTCGATCTCGAGTTCTTCACGCAATACCTCGTCCCGAGCCTGGCCCAGCAGCAGGTTGTCGGCATCGTGCTTGCGGAAAACCTCGTAAAACAGCCCACTGGACGCCTGGATCTGCCGGGTGCTCTTTTGCGCGGCCGGGTAGCCGCCAAATACCAGCCCGGCAATCTGGGCGATCTCGCGAAAGCGCCGTAGTGCCATCTCGCCCGCGTTGAGGCTGGCCAGTACATCCTCCAGCAGGTGCTCGGGCAAGAGTGCGGTCGGCAAGTGCGTTGCCCAATCCACGGCACTGGGGCTGAGCAGCTCAAAGCCATAGTCATTGACAGCGATGGACACTGAGAGCGGCTGTACCCGGCTGATTCGCCAGGCAATCAGGTTGGCCAGGCCCAGGTTGGCCATGCGCCCGGCGAACGGGTAGAGAAAAAGGTGCGAGCCCTGACGTGATTTCAGGGTTTCTGCCAGCAGTGTGCGGGTGGTCGGTAGCGCCGACCAGCTGGCCTGCAACGCCAGCAGGGGGCGCACGGCGCGCATTTCCGGGCTGTCGTAACGCTGATGGGCTGCGGCATCTAACTGTGCGACCAGGGCATCGGCCAGCTCGCTGGACAGGGGCATGCGCCCGCCGTTCCAGCGGGCCACGGCGGCTTTGCGCGAGGTGCTGCGGCGTACATAGGCGGTCATGTTTTCGACACGCACCAACTCCAATACCCGGCCTGCGAAGATCAGGCTGTCGCCAGGGCGAAGGCGGGCGATGAAGGCCTCCTCGACACTGCCCAGCGGCTTGCCGCCACCGCCTTTGCTCCAGTACTTGAGCTGCAGGCTGGCATCGCTGACGATGGTGCCGATGCCCATGCGGTGCCGCCGCGCCAGGCGCTCGCTGGCCACCCGCCAGACCCCGTCGGCATGGGGCTCGACACGCTGGTAATCAGGGTAGGCGCTGAGCGAGTTGCCGCCGTGGCAGACAAAGTCCAGCGCCCACTGCCACTGGCTGTCGCGCAACGCGCGAAAGGCCCAGGTGCTGCGTACTTCGGCTAGCAACTGCTCGGGTCGAAAGCCGCTGCCCAGGGCCATGCTGACCAGGTGCTGCACCAGCACATCCATGCACAGCTGAGGCGAGCGCCTGGCCTCGATCTGCCCGGCGAGCAGCGCGTGCCGGGCCGCTGCTGCCTCTACCAGTTCGAGGCTGTGGGTGGGCACCAGGGTTACCCGCGAGGGGCGACCTGGTGCGTGCCCGGAACGCCCGGCGCGTTGCATCAGGCGGGCGATACCTTTGGCCGAACCGATCTGCAGTACCCGCTCCACAGGCAGGAAATCCACGCCCAGGTCCAGGCTGGAGGTGCAGATCACCGCTTTGAGCGAACCTTGCTTCAAGTTGCGCTCGACCCAGTCGCGGGTATCGCGGGCCAACGAGGCATGGTGCAGGGCAATCAGGCCGGCCCAGTCAGGGCGTGCATCGAGCAATGCCTGGTACCAGAGTTCGGCCTGGGCGCGGGTGTTGGTGAACACCAGGCTGCTGGCGCTCGTGTCGATCTCTCGGCTGACCTGATCGAGCATCTTCAGCCCCATATGGCCTGCCCAGGGGAAACGCTCGATCTCAGTGGGGAGCAAGGTATCGACCTGCAGTCGTTTGTCCTGTCGGCCTTGCACCAGCAACCCGTCGTGGGGCATCAACACGTCGAGGGCATGTTGCAGGTTGCCAAGGGTGGCCGAAAGCCCCCAGGTCAGCAGCGTCGGGTGCCAGCGGCGCAGGCGTGCCAGGGCCAGTTGCAATTGCACCCCACGCTTGTTGCCCAGCAGTTCATGCCATTCGTCCACCACCACCAGGCGCAGGCCGGCGAAATCATCGCAGGCTTGCGCCCGGGTCAGCAGCAGCGTCAGGCTTTCGGGTGTGGTGATCAACACGCTGGGCAGGCGCCGGGCTTGTCGGGCGCGCTCGGCGCTGCCGGTGTCGCCACTGCGCACCCCCACGCTCCAGTTCAGGCCTAGCGCATCGAGCGGTGCTTGCAAGGCACGCGCGGTATCGGCGGCCAAGGCGCGCATGGGCGTGACCCACAGCACCTGCAAGGGGGCCGGTTGGCGGCCTGGGCTGGCAATGGCGAACGCGCGCAGTGCCGCCAGCCAGACAGCATAGGTTTTGCCGGCGCCGGTACTGGCGTGCAGCAGCCCGGACTCGCCGCGTTCGACGGCCGCCCAGACACGTCGCTGGAAAGCGAATGGTTTCCAGCCGAGCATGGCGAACCAGGCATTGGCGAGGTCGGTGGAGGTGGCCATGGGCGCGGGCTGATCCTTCGAAGGCTGTGCTTCTACTGACCGCCCGCCGGGTAGATTGGTTTTACCGGATCAGTTGCCCAGCAGGTAGCCGCTGCGGCACACCTGCTCGCCCGCCACATGGGCGATGACCATGCCCGCCGTCGCCATGCGGCGCACGCTGCGGGCGTACAACAGCCCGGGCTGGCTGTTACGCACCGCAGTTACCCGGTCGTTTAGCGGGTCGATGACCTCGGCGATCAGCTGGTCGGCTTGCAGGTACTGGCCTGGCCGCGTGTGGTACACCAGCAAACCGCCAAGCGGCGTCGAGACGGGCTCTACGGCGGCCAGCGGTGTAGCCGGGCGGGACAGCGGCGGAAGGGGCGCGCGGCTGCCTTCGATGACGCCGGCATGGGTCAGGAAGTCGAGGATCGCCTGGCAGTCCTTGCCGGCCAGCTCATGGCTCACATCCGCCTGGCCACGCAATTCGACGGTTACCGAGCAGCAGCCCAGCGGAATCGGGAAACGCTTGCCGAAGCGCTGTTGCAGCTGCCACCAGACCAGGCTGAAGCATTCATCGAACGATTGCCCGCCCGAGTCGGTGGCCAACAGGCTCGCCTGGGCCCCCAGGTAACGGGCCAGCGGCTCGATCTGCGGCCAGGCTTCCGGCGTTGTGTAGAGGTGTTCGACTGCCTCGAAGTCGCAGTGCAGGTCCAGCACCAGGTCGGCGTCGCACGCCAGGCGCTGCAGGATCAGGCGCTGGTCCTGAAGTGGGGTGCGGGTGGGGTGTGCATCCAGCCCGCGACGCAGGTACTCGCGGATCAGCGCGATGTTGTGTGCCGGGTCCTGGGTCAAATGCTGTTCAATCTGGTCGCCGATGCTGTCGGAGAGGTCGACGAAATTGCGGTTGAAGTTTTCGCCGCTTTGCAGCTCGAAACGCCCCAGCGGGGCGTCCAGCAGCACCTGTTCCAGGCCCACCGGGTTGGCCACCGGCACTAGAATGATTTCCCGCTGCAGACGGCCCTGCTGCTCCAGCTCGGCCAGCCGACGCTTGAGGTGCCAGGCCACCAGCATGCCGGGCAGTTCGTCGGCGTGCAGCGAGGCTTGGATGTACACCTTGCCTTCACCGCGGGGGCCGAAGTGAAAGCTGTGCAGTTGGCGTGAGATGCCCGGTACGGGAGAAAGCAGCTCGTGGGTCGAATGGTGCATGGTGGTCCTAGGTTCGTGGCGAATACGGTCTGCGACACGGGTCGGCACAAAAATAGAAGCATAATTTTTGCATCTGCGCCTGTGCAAATTAGGCACTGTTAGATCAGCAGTGCCTGCAGGGTCGCCAGGTTGTCGGCTTCTTCGACCGGTTTGTCCAGGCGCCAGCGCAGCATGCGTGGAAAGCGCACGGCGATGCCGCTTTTGTGGCGTTTGGACAATGCAATGCCTTCGAAGCCCAGTTCGAACACCAGGGTCGGTGTCACGCTGCGCACCGGGCCGAACGTTTCCACGGTGGTTTTGCGGATGATCGCGTCAACCTTGCGCATCTCTTCGTCGCTCAGCCCCGAATAGGCCTTGGCGAATGGGACCAATGCTCGTCCGGCCGTGCCGGCGGGCGCGTCCCAGACGGCGAAGGTGTAGTCGCTGTAGAGGCTGGCGCGGCGGCCATGGCCACGTTGGGCGTAGATCAACACGGCATCGACGCTGAAGGGGTCGATCTTCCACTTCCACCAGGTGCCCATGTCTTTGGTGCGCCCCACGCCATACAGGGCCTTGCGCTGCTTGAGCATCAGGCCTTCGACGCCCAGGCTGCGGGACTGCTCGCGCTGTTCGGCCAGCTCGGCCCAGGTTTGCCCTTCGAGCAAGGGCGACAGCAGCACGGGCGCTAGCGGGTAATCTGCCACCAGCCGTTGCAACTGCTGACGACGTGCGTGCTGCGCCTGGTTGCGCCAATCCTCGCCCTGCCATTCCAGCAGGTCATAGGCCTGCAGCACCACGGGTGCGTCGGCCAGCAGCTTCTTGCCCAGGGTCTTGCGGCCCAGGCGTTGCTGCAACAGGGCGAAGGGTTGCACGGCCAGGGCATCGTCCGTGGCCCTCGGTTTCCACACTAGGATCTCGCCATCGAGCACGACGCCGTCAGGCAGCGTCTGCGCCAGGCTATGCAGTTCGGGGAAGCGATCAGTGACCAATTCTTCGCCGCGCGACCAGACCCACAATTGGCCGTCGCGCTTGACCACCTGCGCGCGGATACCGTCCCACTTCCATTCGATCTGCCAGTCGCTCGGCGGGCCGAGCAGCGCGTCAAACTGCTCGACGGGCGCCTGCAGCGGGTGAGCCAGAAAAAAAGGATAGGGCTGACCGCCACGCTGGCGGTGTTCATCCGCCGACTCGGCAGCGATCAACTGCTGGTAGCCGGTGGCGGTAGGGCGGTGGCTGATATCGGTGTAGCCAACCAGGCGCTGGGCCACGCGCTTGGCATCGAGGCCGGCCAGTTGCGCCAGGGCGCGGGTGACCAATAGCTTGGAAACACCGACGCGAAAGCTGCCGGTGATCAGCTTCAGGCACAGCATCAGGCTTGGCCGGTCGAGCTGCGCCCAGAGCGGCGGCAGGCGCTGGCGGATCACTTCGGGCGGCAGGCCGCGAAGGGGCAGCAGGTATGTCTCGACCCAATGGGCCAAACCCTCGTCGCTGCCGTGGCTGTTATCGGGCAGCAGTAACGAGATCGTTTCGGCCAGGTCGCCCACGGCTTGATAGCTCTCTTCGAACAGCCATTCAGGCAGCTCTGCCAACTCAGTCGCCAGTTCGCGCAGCACTCGGGTTGGCACCAGTTGCCGAGGGCGGCCGCCGGCCAGGAAGTACACGGCCCAGGCCGCATCCTCGGCAGGCGCCTGGGCAAAGTAGTCGCGCAAGGCTTCGAGCTTGGCGTTGCTGGAGGTGGTCGCGTCCAGGCGCAGGTACAGCGCGGCGAAGGCTTTCATGCCTCGGGCTCCGAGGGCGCTGGCTCGTCTTCGTCGCCGTATTCGGTGGCGAAGGCGCGAGCATCCAGGCCCTGTTCGTTCAAGTAGCGCACCAGCACGTTGACCGAGCCATGGGTGACCATCACGCGCTCCGCGCCAGTCTGGCCAATGGCCCACAGCAGGCCCGGCCAGTCGGCGTGGTCCGACAGTACGAAGCCTCGGTCGACGCCACGCCGCCGGCGTGTGCCGCGCAACAGCATCCAGCCGCTGGCGAAGGCATCGCTGTAGTCGCCGAAGCGCCGCATCCAGCTACTGCCCCCGGCAGAAGGTGGGGCCAGGACCAAGGCGTGGCGCAGCAACGGGTCGTTGCGCGGGATGTCGCCGGCATAGCGGGTTTCCGGCAGGTGCACGCCAGCCTCACGGTACACCCGGTTCAACGGCTCGACCGCGCCGTGTACCAAAATCGGCCCGATACTCGCGTCCAGCCCGTGGAGAATGCGCTGCGCTTTGCCGAAGGCGTAGCAGAACAGCACGCAGGCTTTGCCCTGCGCGCAATTGGCGCGCCACCAGGCGTTGATACCGGCGAATACCTCAGGCTGGCGGGGCCAGCGGTAAATAGGCAGGCCGAAGGTCGACTCAGTGATGAAGGTGTGGCAAGGCACTGGCTCGAAGGGGGCGCAGGTGCCATCGGGTTCGACTTTGTAGTCGCCCGAAGCGACCCAGACCTGGCCCTGGTAT
The DNA here is from genome assembly GCF_025905425.1 of Pseudomonas putida. Taxonomy (NCBI): domain Bacteria; kingdom Pseudomonadati; phylum Pseudomonadota; class Gammaproteobacteria; order Pseudomonadales; family Pseudomonadaceae; genus Pseudomonas; species Pseudomonas putida. The sequence continues at coordinate 422,040 of NZ_CP109603.1, forward strand.
TCCAGGCGAACTTGCGCCGAGCCCAGTACATGGCCGGCGGGGTGCAGGCTCAGGGTGACACCGTGGTGAAGGATGCGCTCGCCGTAGGCCAAGGTTTGCAGGTTGATGTCCTGGCCCAGTCGGCTGCGCAGGATGCCTGCGCCGGGCGCGGCGGTCAGGTAGTGGTTATTGCCGGTGCGGGCGTGGTCGCCGTGGCCGTGGGTGATGATGGCACGGTCCACCGGCCGCCAAGGGTCGATGTAGAAATCACCGGGCGGGCAGTACAGGCCTTCGGGGCGGGCGATAACGAGGTCCATGGCACGGGCGCTGGTGGTGGGTTACCCGTTAGGAGCGCGGCGGGCGATGGGAAGTTCGAGTGGGTTTGTCGTGAGTGTTGTATCGCCTGGGAGATCGAGCGCCGCGCGCGCGGCGCTCGATCTCCCAGGCCATCCCCCTCCCGATTACCGCCCCGGCACCAACGTCAGCCGTTGATTGCCATAGCCCCGCCCAAAGTTCTGCGGTTGCATCGGCAGGCTCATGAAACGCCCTTTGAACCAGGCATCCAGCCCGTCGCTGTAGTGCGGGCTTGCCGAGTTGCCGGACTGGCCGCTGCTGGTCAGTACCTGCAACGGTTCGGCCTGGCCGAAATCGACGATCATGCGTGCCGACGCTGGCAGGCGGGTGTTGAAGTCACTGCCCCAGGCGTAGGGGGTGAGGACCAGGGTACTGAAGTCGCCGCCGGCAGCCAGCGGTGAACGGCTGAGGGCATCACCCAGGCCATGGTAGGCCGGTGCCGGCCAGCGGTACTGGTGCAGTTTGCCCCACTGCCAGGCGCGGCGGTCGGCGCCGAGTTGCGCAGTGCCGGCATCCACTGCAGCAGCCAGGCTGCGGGCGAGAATCAGCGGCTTGTCTTCTTTCTGCGGGGTGCTGCGGTCATCCCAGAACGGGCTGTCCTCGCGGCCCAGCAGGTGGTCGGCCTGGGCCGAGTAGGACAACCGCGCATTGCTGACGAACGCCTGCCAGGCAGGGCCGGATTCTGGCCCGAGGTCATCGAGGAAGGTTTCGCGGGCGAAGGCCTGGAGGAACAACGCGTACAGCGCGGCATCTGCCGACACCGGGCTCAGGCGGCCATCGAATGCCTTGAGCCGGGCCAAGGCGTCGCGGGCCTTGTCACGCTGTGCGGCTGGCAGGGCATCGATGGCTTGTTTGAGCGGTTGAGCCATGCCCGGTGCGTCGAACATCTGCTTGAGCTTGTCGGCCAGCAGGGTGACTTGATCGTTCTGCAGGGCCATGAGGCTGCGGCTGTCGTGACGGCCGTTGCCTGCCAACTGAGCGAGGCGCTCGGCGCGCTCGGGGTAGTACCAGGTGTTGGACAACTGCATGCCGTAGCCGCGCGGCAGGCTGCGCTGGTTGGCGTGGCCGATCCAGCCGGCGGGTGGGTCCTGATCGTAAGGGTGCAGCATCGGGTCAGCGTAGCCGTCCCAATCGTAACGCCCGTCCCAGCCGGGCGAGGGCAGCAGGCCCTGGCCTTCGCGGCGGTTAGGGTAGCGCCCGCTGACTTGCCAGCCGATGTGTTCGGGCTCGGCGAAGACAAAGTTGAGCGCCGCGGCGGCGACTTCGCGGGTGCTGTCGAAGGCGCGCTCGACCGTTTTGGCGCGGGTCAGGTCGAACAGCGCATCGAGGCTGCGGTCGCCCTTGAGCTGTGGCAGGTTCAGGGCCAGGCCCAGGCTGGCGCTTGTCGGTTGGGCGAGCAAGGTGCCGTGGCGCGTGTCATACATCACCTCGCGCAGCGGGCGTTGGCCACGCACGAAGAAGGTTTCGCTGCGTGCCCGTGCTGGCAGCCACTTGCCGTCGGCCAGGTAGCTCAACTGGTTGCCTTGGCGGCGCAGTTGCTCCAGGTACAGGTCCTGGTTGTCAGCCATCACGGCGCTGCTGCTCCAGGCGATCTTGCCGTTGTAGCCGGCCAGTACGATCGGCAGGCCCGGCAGCGACAGGCCGGCGACCTGATACTTGCCGGTGTGGATCTGCACTGGGCTCAAGGCCCAGGCGGCCTGGCTGTCGCTGGCCAGCAGGCTCTTGCCGCTGCGGCTGCGTTGGGCCGCCAAGGCCAGGTTGGCCGAGCCTGGGCTGCCGAGCAGGTCGAGGTCGGCGAGTTTCTGGCTGGCTGCCGCCAGGGCAGGCAAGCCGGGTAGTTGGCTGGAGAGGTTGAGGCCCTTGAGCTTGTCCACTTCGCTGTCGGCCAATGGTTCGTCCGGTGCGCCGGGCAGCAGCCAGGCCAGCTTGTCGCTGCCGACCTGCTGCGCCAGGGTCAGGGCACTGAGTTCTTCTTGCAAGTTTACCGATTGACTGAAGGCGTACAGGCTGAAGATCAGCGCCGAGTCTTCTGGCTTCCAGTACTCAGGGCGATGGCCGCTGCTGGCCAGGCTGGCGGGCAGCTTGTCGCGGTAGCGGAACAGGTAGGCGTTGACGCCGCGGGCGTAGACTTCGAAGAAGCGCTTGAGCCGGGGCGAGGCGTCGGCGTATTGCTGAGCGGCGTTTTGCTTGAGGTTGGCGGCGCGCATCAGGCGGTCGATGTCGAGTGCATCGCTGCCGGCAAGTTCGGCGAGGCGGCCTTGGGCGAGCAGGCGCATGGCGACCATCTGCTCGATGCGATCGCCTGCGTGTACGTAACCCAGGCTGAACAGCGCGTCATGGAAGTTGCCGCTTTCGATCAACGGAGCGCCCATGGCATTGCGCCGTACCGAGACGTTTTGTGCCAGGCCCTTGAGCGGCTGTACGCCGGTGGTCGGTGGCACGCTGTCCTGGTAGCCGCCCATCTGGCAACCGGCGAGTCCGAGCGTGCCCACTAGCGTGGCAGCGGTCGTTAACCGCAGGCGGAAGGGAGGAAAGGCGGGGGCGGCCATGACAAGGGCTCCTGCAAGGCGTGGCGGGGGTTTGGAAGGCGCTAAGGTAGTGAGCACGCAGGCGCGGTGCAAGGTGCTGAGGCGGTTTATTTACGAATGGTACGTTACTGAACGGATCACCCATATGGGTCGCAGACGCGTTCACTCACCAACGCGCAATTCTGAGCGTCACCTTAGGTGAGTTTTTGCTCTTGCTCTTGCATGGTTACGCGGTGTGTCCGGCCATAGTTGTGCGTTGGGCTTCAACTGATGGTGCTGAGATCTGGCAAGGTCCATTTGCGGTGGCGACGCTTAATCACCTTTCCGCTCTTACAGCGGGTCACTTTTTGGCAAACGCCCCAAAAAGTAACCAAAAAGGTCTGCGCTCCATCATACGGCCCCTACGCTGCGCTTCGGGGTCCCCTCGCTCCTGAGTCGCTGAAGATCAAAAGCCAGATCAAGATCAAGATCAAAAGCCAGATCAAGATCAAGATCAAGAGCTCGGTTCAGCGCTCAGGTAGACCTTTGCTTTTAGGTGCTTCGTCAGATCAGGCGCCGTGGCACTTTTTGAACTTTTTCTCGCTGCCGCATGGGCAAGGATCGTTGCGGCCAACGTCCTTCAGGGCGTTGCGAACAGGCTCCTGATGGCCGTGGTTGCAGTGCGGGCCGTGTACATGGCCATGGTCGTGATCGTGGTGGTGATCATGATCGTGGTTGCAGTCAGGGCCATGAACATGGGGTTGCTGAGTCATTGCAAGGTTACTCCGGTATGAAATCACCGGGGATTATCTCACCACTGCGCGACAAGTGCAGGTCCCGATGGATGAGCAACCCGGTGGCCAACTCCCCTTGCAGGGAATAGTGCAGCGGCTGTTCGCTCTTCAGCAGCTTGGCCAGCGGCTTCAAGTGCTGCCACAGGTTGGTCCGCGCAGTGATCTTGAACGTACGCCGGGCATGGCCGCCAACGCTGCGCCATACACTCGTCTCATCCTGCACCAGAAGCAGGTCGTTGAGCCGTATCGAATACGCCAGGCTACGAATGAACAACCGGCTGTCATTCGGGTTGTCGACACGCAGGTGCAGGACGAATTCCTGCTGGAGCAGCCTGGCCTTGACTGTCTCTACCTTGACCAGGTGCACCTCAGGCTCGCGCCAATCGTCGCCGCCCCAGCTGGCGCAACCCGCCAGCAGAGCCAGCAGGATGCCGAGCAGAAGCACGCGGGCCTGGGCGATCATGCTCAACTGGCCACGTAGCTGGCGCAGCATTTCTTGAACTTCTGACCGCTGGCGCACGGGCAAGGGTCGTTGCGCCCGGCTTTCAGCCCGACCGTAGGGTCAATGAAGTACCAACGCCCGTCATGCTGGACGAACGCCGAGCGCTCGCGGTGCTGGTGATCGCCCTCCAGGTCGTGCCAGCGTGCGGTGAAGGTGACGAAGCCGTGCTCCGGCTGGCCGCCAAGCACCTCGGCTTTTTCCACTTCCAGCCCCAGCCAGGTGCTCTGGGCGCTCCAGCTGGCTATGGCGGCACGGTCCAGCCCCGCTTGCTGGGCAGGCAGGGTAGTGCTTACCAAGTAATCGATCAGGCCCAGCACGTAAGCGCTGTAGCGTGAGCGCATCAGCGTCTGGGCATCGGGTGCCGGAGTTCCGGCATGGTAGTGCCCGCAGCAGGCGCCCAGCAGGTTGCCACTGCCGCAGGGGCAAACCGAAACACTCATCATCACCACCAATACTTTCCAAAGTTTTCAGGGTTGGCCCAAAACCGCGCATTCAGCCAGTCCGGCACTTGCTTGTAATCATGTAGATCATAGGTGAACAGGCTCAGTACTTGCCCTTCACGCCGGAATTTTTCGCTGGCCGACAAGGCCAGGGCGAAGAAGTCAGTGTCTTGCCAGCCGCAGGCCGAGAGGTCGGCCAGCACAGCAACCCGGCTGGCATTGAGGTTACGAATGCCACCGAGCAGTTCCAGGCCCGTGCGCTTAGGCAGGTGTTCCAGGCAGTCCACCAGTACCGCCAGGTCAAAGCGTTGACTCGCAAGGTCTGCCGGCAGCGGGCCAGGCGCGGTCGTTGCGATGGCTACCTGCGGGTGTGCCTCGGCAAAGGCGTCCAATGCAGGGAAGCGCGTGCCTACCAGCAGCAGGCGCTGAGGGGTGAAACGCTCGAGCAGGGCTGCCAGGGCCTGCTGGGGTGTGCGCTGGGAAAAACCGTCGGTCATTGCCAATCCTCGTTCAAGTCGTCCAAGACTAGCGGGCCGCGGCGCGTGGGCAAAGCAGCATGTGACCGTGTCGTGGCTTATTGCTGGCAGGGATGGATTGCGCGGTCTTTACTCCCAGAGATCGGCCTTATGCCGATTCCCCCTAGGAGATGCAACGAAAATGAGCATAGTACGCACAGCGATACCCCTGGTACTGCTCACCAGTGTGTTGACTGGTTGTGCAGGTTTGCAAAAAACCGACTGGCCGAAGTGTGCTGCCGTCGGGGGCGTAGGCGGCGCCGCCCTGGGCGCCATCGAGAGTTCCAGCTGGGCTGGCTGGGGCGCGTTGCTGGGCGGCGGCCTGGCGGCGGGCTATTGCTGGGCCCATGGTGATGGCGACGAAGATGGCGATGGCGTGCCGGACAGCCGCGACAAATGCCCCGGCACCCCGCGCGGCGTGCAGGTCGATGCCAATGGCTGCCCTCCGGAGCCGGTTGCGGTAGTCGAAGAGGTGGTGGTGCAGAAGGAAGAAATCATCGTCATTCGTGACGTGCACTTCGAGTTTGACTCCGCGCGCCTGACCGCTACCGATAAAGAGCGCCTGAACACCATCGCCACCCGCCTCAAACAGGAAGCACCCAGTGCTCGTCTGAGCGTCAGTGGCCATACCGACAGCGTGGGGTCCGACAGCTACAACCAGAAACTGTCCGAGCGCCGTGCACATTCGGTGACCGATTACCTGGTCGAGAGTGGTGTACCACGCAGCAGCTTCGTCTCGGTGGTCGGTGCGGGTGAAACCCAGCCAGTGGCAGACAATGCTACGGCCGATGGGCGCGCCATGAACCGTCGCACGGAGATCAAGATCCAGCGGTGACGGCTTGCGCCCGTGCCTTGAGCAGTGGCGCGGGCGCGTCTTCAAACCGCTAAGCCGGTTGTGGCCAATGACACAAGGAGCGTCAGCATGCGTGTTATGTCGAAGACAGCACTGCCGTTGCTGGTGGTGACGAGCCTGCTTGCAGGTTGTGCCACCCACAGCGATGGCAGTGCGCCCCTCAATCAAAGGACCTGGCCCCTCTGCAGCGTGCTGGGCGGCCTGGCAGGTGGCGGCCTGGGCGCCATCGAAAGTTCAGCCTGGGCCGCGGGTGGCGGCGTGCTGGGGGCAATCACCGGCGGCCTGATCTGCTTTGCGCAGGACGGTGATGAAGATGGCGATGGCATTTTCGATCGTCGTGACCGCTGCCCCGACACGCCGGCCAATACCGCCGTCGACCACATGGGTTGCCCGCTCAAACAGAGTCCACCGCCATCACCGGCAGTCGAGCCTGCGCCAGAGGTGATTACTCTGGACGATAACGGGCAGGTGATGTTCGCCTTCGACTCCGCCGAACTCACCACCGCTGCTCAGCAGCGTCTGCAGGGGCTCTTGCCCAAGCTCAACGAGCCGGGGGTGACCCGGGTCAAGGTCATCGGCCACACCGACAGTGTCGGTTCCGACAGCTACAACCAGGCACTGTCCGAGCGCCGCGCCAGCAGTGTTGCCGAGTACCTGATCGGCCAAGGCCTGGCACCGGCCAAGGTCACCAGCCAGGGGCGTGGTGAAAGCGAGCCAGTCTCCGAGAACGACACCGAACAAGGCCGCGCCCATAACCGACGGGTGGAACTGCACCTCAACTGAGCAGTGCTGGCGGATGCCTGGGCAAGGCAGGTACTGTTGGTCGCACGGCCCGCTCGAACGGGCCGCTTCGACATAACAATAAAGGTATAGGGGCGGGGGTATGAAATTCATCCTGGGCCTGGGCAAGGTCCTGACGGTTGTCTTCTGGGGCGTGGCGCTGTTCAATTTGCTGATGCCGCAACCCTTGCCATTGAATTTACTGATCAACGCGGTAGGGATTATCCTGCTGAGCCTGCATGTGCTTGAGGTGCTGTTCTTCAACGCCAGCCTGCGGGGTCGCAGCCACCGTTGGTTCGACCGTCTGCAGATCCTGCTGACGGGTATCTTCCATGTCATGTCCATACCCCGTGCGCAGGAGGCGCCGCGTAATGCGTAATCTGATGTTGCTGGCCGTGTTGGCCGCTCCCCTGGCCCAGGCCGAAACCCTCGAAGTGGCCTCCAACTCCATGCTGCGCCTGCCCGACAAGTCTGCCAGCGTGCACCTGGAGCATCTGCGTGTGGCCGATTCGGCGACGTTGCTGTTGCCCGCCACGCTCACCGAATTGAAAATCGATCATCTGCAACTGGGGCGTGAGGCGCGTATCGCCATTGCCCCCTCCGACCATCCACTGCGCATCGAGGCGCACAGTGCGAAGCTGGGCGAAGGCAGTGAGATCAGTGCGCCGGGTGCCCCGGGCACCTACCAGCGTGCGGCCCGTTCTGGTCGAAGCCTGGACTTGAAGCTGGATGAGATAGAGGCCGAGCAGCTCGCGATCGATGCGCGAGGCGGGGCCGGTGCGCCGGGTTATGTCGGGCTTGATGGCGCCAACGGCCAGGCCGGAGGCTGTACCTGGGGCCAGGCCAGCCGCGGCGCCAATGGCGATGACGGTGGCAACGGGCACGATGGCGCAGCGGGTGGGCGAATTCGTCTGAGCCTGCCACAGGGCTTCCCGCAGGAGCGCATCGTGGTGCGCCTGGATGGTGGGGCGCCGGGGCAGGCCGGTGCCGCAGGCAAGGCAGGCAAGGGCGGGGCGAGCAAGGGTTGCCTGGTCTATCGCACCGATGCCGGCGCCAGCGGCCGGCCGGGGCAAGCGGGCCAGCCAGGCCTGGCCGGTGCTTCGGGTGAGTTGATCTTGCAGCGTCTTTGACGTGAAGGGGCGGTGCGGCCCTCGGGCCGCGTCGCTTACAGCATCACGCGCGAACTGGCCACCGCCACCACCGCGATCCCCAGCAACAGGTTGATCCCGACCATCCGTCGAATCCGTCCCAGTACCGCAGCCCCTGCCGGCCAGTCCTCGGCTTGCACGGCCGTTTTCAGCTCTGGCAACAGCAACGCCTGAATGCGCATGAACAGGGCGAACATGGCGATGCCGCCACCGATCATCACCTGCACGTACTTCGGCGCCGTCTCCAGGCCGCTGAAGCGCATGTGCAACATGCCGATACCACTTATCGCCAGGATCGCGACAGCCAGCCAGACCCATCCGAAGAAGCGTCGGAAAACTTCCACCCACAACCGCAGGCGAGCAGGCCCGTCGAGGGCTGCAACCGTTGCCGGGCGCAGCACCAGCCAGGCGAAGAACATGCCGCCGACCCAGACCAGCGCGGCCAGGACATGCAGTGTGTAGGGCAGGGCAAAGGCAAGCATCCGGATCTCCATGCGGCATAAAGGGCAATAGCGGGGTATGATAGCCGTCCAATGCGAAACACTGAAAATATATCCAGCCCTTCGGGCGCCTGCAGACCATGATCAGCAACGAACTCAAAGCCACCATCCAGGGCGCCTACTCGCGTTTTCTCGAAGCCAAGAGCCTCAAGCCGCGTTACGGCCAGCGCCTGATGATTGCCGAAGTGGCCAAGGTGCTCGGCGACATCGCCTGCGACGATGAAGGCCGCCGTGCCGGCGAGCCTGCCGTGGTCGCCGTGGAGGCGGGCACCGGTACCGGCAAGACGGTCGCCTATGCGCTGGCCGCGATCCCGGCCGCCAAGGCCGCCGGCAAGCGCTTGGTGATCGCCACCGCCACCGTCGCCTTGCAGGAGCAGATCGTCTTCAAGGACCTGCCCGACCTGATGCGCAACAGTGGGCTGAACTTCAGCTTCGCCCTCGCCAAGGGGCGTGGCCGCTACCTGTGCCTGTCCAAGCTCGACGTACTGCTGCAAGAAGGTCACGCGCAGTCGGCCACTGCTCAGTTGTTCGAGGAAGAAGGCTTCCACATCGAGGTCGACGAGCGCAGCCAGAAGCTGTTCAACAGCATGATCGAAAAGCTGGCCGGCAACCGCTGGGACGGTGACCGTGACAGCTGGTCCGAAGCCCTGGAAGACCAGGACTGGGCACGCCTGACCACCGATCATAGCCAGTGCACCGGCCGCCACTGCCCGAACTTCCAGCAGTGCGTGTTCTACAAGGCTCGCGAAGGCATGGGCAAGGTCGACGTGATCGTCACTAACCATGACATGGTCCTGGCTGACCTGGCCCTGGGCGGCGGCGCGGTGCTGCCCGACCCCCGCGACACCATGTATGTGTTCGACGAAGGCCACCACCTGCCAGACAAGGCCATTGGCCATTTCGCCCATTATTCGCGTCTTCGCTCCACCGCCGACTGGCTGGAGCAGACCGCCAAGAACCTCACCAAGCTGCTGGCCCAACACCCGCTGCCGGGTGACCTGGGCAAGTTCATCGAACAGGTGCCAGAGCTGGCACGGGAGATCCGTACCCAGCAGCAGTTCATGTTCACCCTGTGCGAGCAGGTCGCAGACTTCCGCCCCAGTGAAGACACCGAGGGCCGCGAACGCCCCCGCTATCGCTTCGAAGGGGGCGTGATACCGGAGCAGATCCGCGAGGTGGGCATCGAGCTGAAAAAGGGCTTCGCCCGCCTCAACGATCTGTTCACCCGCCTGGCCGACCTGCTGAAGGAAGGCATGGACGGTGAAGTCAATATCGGCATCGCCAGCCATCAGGCCGAAGAATGGTACCCACTGTTTGGCAGCCTGGTGACCCGCGCCCAGGGTAACTGGGAACTGTGGACGGCCTTCACCGCCGAAGACCCCGAGGACAGCCCGCCCATGGCGCGTTGGCTGACCCTGGCCGAGAGTGGTGCGCTGTTCGACATCGAAGTCAACGCCAGCCCCATACTGGCTGCCGAAATGCTTCGTCGCAGCCTGTGGAGCGTCGCCCACGGCGCGCTGGTGACCTCGGCCACGCTCACCGCCCTGGGCAAGTTCGACCGCTACCGCATGCGTTCGGGGCTGCCGCGCGATGCCGTGACCTGTGTGGTACCCAGCCCGTTCGTGCATGGCGACGCTGGCTTGCTGCGGGTGCCCGACCTGGGCGCCGATCCGCGTGATGCGACGGCGCACACTGCGGCGATCATTCGTGAACTGCCGAACATGCTCGATGATGCCCGTGGCGCGCTGGTGCTGTTCTCGTCACGCAAGCAGATGCAGGATGTGTTCGACGGCCTGGACCGCGACTGGCGCAAGCTGGTGCTGATCCAGGGCAACCTGTCCAAGCAGGAAACCCTCAACAAGCACAAGGCGCGGGTCGATGACGGCCAGCACAGCGTACTGTTCGGCCTGGCCAGCTTTGCTGAGGGGGTCGACCTGCCTGGCGCCTATTGCGAGCACGTGGTCATCGCCAAAATCCCCTTCGCCGTGCCCGACGACCCGGTCGAAGCGGCCCTGGCGGAATGGATCGAGGCCCGAGGGGGCAATCCGTTCATGGAAATTGCCGTGCCCGACGCCTCTCTGCGCCTCATCCAGGCCTGCGGCCGGCTGCTGCGTACCGAGCAGGACCGCGGCGTCATTACCTTGCTTGATCGACGTCTGGTCACCCAGCGCTACGGCAAGGCTATTCTCAATGCGCTGCCGCCCTTCCGGCGGGAGATTTCCTGACAGCCGGAGCACACTGCACCGGCTTGTTGTCCATCACTCAGTCTTGGGCTCATGAGGGCCCTGAAGGAGAGCCCCAGCCTTATGGTCCGCCGTACCCTGCCCGTCGTATTCGCCCTGTTGTTCAGCTCGCCATTGCTGGCCGGGCAGCAGACGCTGTTCAGCTTCGTGCGCCCGGCCTCGGTGGTCAATGTGGTGACCGAGGATGCCGGCATGCCGCAGTACAACGCAGAGCAGACGGCCGGGGGTGAGGTATTGCGGCGCGTGGTGTTCAACCCGGCCGAGCGGCCGACGCTGCGCTTGAGCCCGCAGAGCGGTGTCTGGGACTGGTCTGCCGGGCAGTTTCTGACCTTGCGCCTGCAAAGCGCCATGGACTGGGCGCTGACCGTGGACGTTACCGTGGTGGGCAGTGATGGCCGCACGCTGACCAGCCGCATCGACCTGCCCGCAGGGCCTGCCCAGACCGTGATGGTGCCGCTCACCGCCAGCTCACCGTTAAGCCAGGGCATGCGCGCCGGCCCGCCGATGCCGTGGACGTACGCTGGCCAGCGCCTGCTGCTGACCAGCAGCGCGGGCGCGGTTGACCTCAAGCAAGTGGCGTCTGTCAGCCTGAGCATTCCCAACCCCAAGGTGGCGCAGAACCTGCTGATCGAGAAGGTGGGTATTCAGGATGACGATCAGGCCTACAAGGCTGCCTACCATGAACTGATCGACGCGTATGGCCAGTCCACCCGCGGCCAATGGCCAGAAAAAATCGTCAGTGACGAGCAGCTCAAGGCTGCTGATGGCCGTGAGCAGCAGCAACTCAAGGGCTGGTTGGCCGAGCATGGCAAGCAGCAGCTGGACAGTTATGGCGGGCTGTTGGGCGGGCCGGCGTTCGAGGCCAAGGGGTTTTTCCGTACCGAGAAGCAGGGTGGCCGCTGGTACCTGGTAACGCCGGAGGGGCACCCGTTCTACTCGCTGGGTGTCAACGCCGTGGCCGCTGATGGCGGGCGCACTTATGTCGAAGGCCGTGATGGCATGTTCAAGGCGCTGCCAACCGAGAGCGATCCGCTGGCGGCGTTCTATGGCAAGGGTAACAACGACGACGGCAACGCCTCGTCACAAGGGCGTAACTTCAAGCAGGGGCGCTGGTTCGACTTCTATGCCGCCAACATCCAGCGTACCTATGGCAAGCCATGCCCACCCAGTGTCGAGGGGCAGCCTGCGGCCAACTGCCCGCCGCTGGTGCTGGACGCCTCGCGTTGGCAGGCGCACACGCTCGATCGCCTGCAAGCCTGGGGCTTCAACACCCTGGGTAACTGGAGCGATCCGGCCTTGGGCCAGGCCAAGCGCATGCCCTATACCCTGCCACTGTCGATTGTCGGTGACTACGCCAGCATCAGCACAGGCATGGACTGGTGGGGCAGCATGCCCGATCCCTTCGACCCACGGTTCGCCATGGCCACCGAGCGCGCCGTCGCCATTGCTGCCCGGGACCACCGTGATGATCCCTGGTTGATCGGCTACTTCGCTGACAACGAGCTGGCGTGGGCCGCGCCGGGCAATGACCCCAAGGCTCGCTACGGGCTGGCTTATGGCACCTTGCGCCTGACCACCGACGTGCCCGCCAAGCGCGCCTTCCTCAAGCAACTACGGGACAAGTACCGCAATCAGGAGGGGCTGTCCAAGGCCTGGGGGATCGAATTGTCCGCCTGGGAACTGATGGAAGACCCTGGTTTCGAGGCGCCCGTGCCCAACCCCGAGCACCCGGAAATTGAGCGGGATTACCAGCACTTCCAGCAGGTGTTCGCCGAGACCTACTTCAAGACCATCGCCGACTCGTTGAAGTGGCATGCGCCCAATCACCTGCTGCTCGGCGGTCGCTATGCCGTGAGCACGCCAGAGGCGGTCAAGGCCTGCGCCGAGTTCTGCGATGTGCTGAGCTTCAACTTCTATACCCTCAAGCCCGAGGACGGTTACGACTTCGCTCGCCTGGCCGAACTGGACAAGCCGGTGCTGGTTTCCGAGTTCCAGTTTGGCTCCCGCGATCGTGGGCCATTCTGGCCGGGGCCATTGGAAGTCGCACGTGAAGAAGACCGTGGGCCGGCCTATGGCAACTTCCTCAAGGCCGCGTTGGCGCAGCCGATGATTGTCGGTGCGCATTGGTTCCAGTACCTGGACCAACCAGCCAGTGGGCGGTTGCTCGATGGCGAGAATGGGCACCTGGGCCTGGTGGCGATTACCGATGTGCCGTATTCGGGGTTCGTCGAGGCCGTGCGTAAAAGCAACCAGCAGGCCATTGGTCAGTTGCGCGCTGAGTTGGCCAAGCCGCTCCCCTGAGCCATTGGGGCCGTCAACCGGCCCCTTTTATGGCGACCACCGAGCCTAAGCCAGTTTGCAAAACCGCCAACTACTGAAACAATGCACGCCATTTTCAGAAGGTCGTACGGAGAACAGTGGGTGCAGATCCAGGGTCACTATGAGCTGAAGTTCGAGGCGGTGCGCGAAGCCTTCGCCGAGTTGTTCGATGATCCCCAGGAGCGCGGCGCGGCGCTGTGCATTCAGGTGGGCGGCGAGACCGTGATCGACCTGTGGGCGGGCAGCGCCGACAAGGACGGGCAGCAGGCCTGGCACAGCGACACCATCGCCAACCTGTTCTCCTGCACCAAGACCTTCACGGCTGTCACCGCCTTGCAACTGGTGGGCGAGGGCAAGCTTGCCCTGGATGCGCCGGTGGCCCGTTACTGGCCCGAGTTCGCCCAGGCTGGCAAGCAGTCCGTCACCCTGCGCCAGCTGCTCAGCCATCGCGCTGGCCTGCCAGCTATCCGTGAGCTGCTGCCGGCCGAGGCGCTGTATGACTGGCAGGCCATGGTCGATGCCCTGGCCGCCGAAACCCCATGGTGGACGCCGGGCACCGAGCACGGTTACGCCGCCATCACTTATGGCTGGCTGATCGGTGAGCTTATCCGCCGCGCCGATGGCCGTGGCCCAGGTGATTCGATCGTGGCCCGTACGGCCCGTCCGTTGGGGCTGGACTTCCATGTCGGCCTGGCAGATGAAGAATTTTATCGCGTGGCGCATATCGCGCGCGGCAAGGGCAACCCTGGAGATGACGCGGCCAAGCGTTTGCTGCAGGTGACCTTGCGCGAGCCCGAGGCACTGTCGACCCGTGCCTTCACCAACCCGCCAGCGATTCTTACCAGTACCAACAAGCCCGAGTGGCGGCGCATGCAGCAGCCGGCGGCAAATGGTCACGGCAATGCCCGCAGCCTGGCCGGCTTCTATGCTGGGCTGCTCGATGGCAGCCTGCTCGAATCCGAGCTGCTCGACGAACTGACGCGCGAGCACAGCATCGGCCAGGACCGCACCTTGCTGACCCAGACCCGTTTCGGCCTGGGCTGCATGCTCGACCAACCGCAGGTGGCCAATGCCACCTTTGGCCTTGGTGCCCGTGCCTTCGGGCATCCTGGCGCGGGCGGTTCGGTAGGTTTTGCCGATCCGGAGCACGATGTGGCCTTTGGCTTTGTGGTCAATACCCTCGGCCCGTATGTGCTAATGGACCCAAGAGCCCAGAAACTGGTACGCGTTCTTGCCAGTTGCCTTTGATCGGGTAATGCGGGTATTGGCTGACCCCTTTGACTATCCTCACTGTCTACGCTTTAAGTGCGTTGGCAAAATTTCTTTTTATTTCATGGTGTATCGCTGATGTCTTCACATAAAACCTTAGCACTCGCCCTGTGCCTGACCGCCGTCACCGGCTGCGCCAGTCATTCCCCGGACGCCGCGAAGGGCAGTGGCTCCAGCTGGTGGCCTTTTGGTTCGGACCAGGTTGCCGAGCAGGAAGTGAAGGAAGCCGTCACCGAAAAAGTAGCCAAGGCCGATGCCAAGTCGGAAAGCGCCAGTCGCTGGTGGTGGCCGTTCGGGGGTGACGACAAGGCCAAAGGGCCAGTCGTGCCGAAAATCGACCAGAAAGCCACCCAAGCCTGGCTGGACGAGTACGAGCCCAAGCTGCGTGAGGCCATCAAGGACAGCAAGCTGGAGCTTGAACGCCGTGACAACGTGCTGGCTGTGACCATTCCAGTGGACAGCGCGTACAACCCTGACCGCCCGAACATGCTGTTGCCCATGACCCTGGGGCCGATCACGCGTGTGGCCAAGACCGTCGAGGGCGATACCAAGACCGCCGTGCTGGTGCTGGGCCATGCCGACAGCAGCGGTGCCGCCGCCGCCAACCAGAAACTCAGCCTGGAGCGTGCCGCCTCGGTATCGGCGATCTTCCGCCTCAGCGGCCTGCAGCGTGATCGCCTGACCTTGAAGGGCATGGGTTCGGTGATGCCGCGTGCGGCCAACGACAGTGCCGAAGGCCGTGCATTGAACCGCCGGGTGGAAATGCTGCTGACGCCGCAGAACACCATGATCGCGCTGCTGGCCAAGTACCAGCAGGCCGCGCCGGCACCTGTACCGGCCTCGATGGTCGCCGTTCAGGATGCCAAGGCGCCTGCCGTCAAGGCTGCTAGCAAGCCCGCTGCCAAGGCTGCTGCCAAACCGGCTGCGAAGAAACCTGTCGCCAAGGCCAAGGCACCTGCCAAGACTGCCGCCAAGAAGAAAGCCGCGCCGGTCAAACCTGCTGCCAAGAAGGCGACGGCTGACAAGAAAGTAGCCGCCAACAGCCCTGCGAAGACCAACTGATCGTCAAGGAAACGCAGCCATGACCCAATCCCTGGCCGATATGCGCCGCGACTATACCCGTGATGGCCTGGCTGAAGCCCAGGCCCCGAGTGAGCCGTTCGCTTTGTTCCACCAGTGGTTCGCCGATGCGGTGAAGACCGAGCAACCACCGGTCGAGGCCAACGCCTTGACCCTTGCCACAGTCGATGGCGAGGGCCGCCCCCATTGCCGCGTGTTGCTGCTCAAGGGGCTCGATGACCGTGGTTTTACCTTCTTTACCAACTACGAAAGCGCCAAGGGCCAGCAACTGCTGGCCAACCCTTTCGCCGCCATGACGTTCTTCTGGCCGGCGCTGGAGCGCCAGGTTCGGATTGAGGGGCGCGTGGAAAAGGTCACGGCCAAGGAGTCGGACGACTACTACCAGGTGCGCCCTCTGGGCAGTCGCCTGGGGGCCTGGGCCTCGCCTCAGAGCCGGGTCATTACCGGCCGCGAAGAGCTGGAAGGGCTGGTCAAGGCGACTGAGGCACGGTTCTCCGACGTTCAGCCACATTGCCCGGAGCATTGGGGAGGGTACCGTCTGTTGCCTGAGCGTATCGAGTTCTGGCAGGGGCGGGCGAGCCGCTTGCATGACCGGATGAATTATCGTCTGGTCGATGGGCAATGGCTGCGGGAGCGGCTGGCGCCTTGAAGTACCTGGGGCCGCAATGCGGCCCCAACGCCCATCCGGCTACCCCGGATAAGCCTGCGCCTCACGCGCCAACCAGGCTGCCAGGTCCTTGCGCTTGACCTTCTCCACCCGCGCCTGTTGCAGTCGCTGCAACATGTAGTCACGCTTGCGTACATCGTCCCCGGCCAGCGACAGCGCCAGATCCCGGTCCATCCAGCGGCGCATGCGCACATACAGCCACCCGTGGAAATACAGCCCTGCGACGGTCGTCACCACGACGATGAAGTAATCCATGGCTATCCTTGGTCTCACTTGAAAGGCCCCACGATACAGCCCAGGCAGGCTGTACCCAGGCTGAATGAAAACAATTTTATTACGTCTGTGTCGTGACAGCCGTCAACGCGCAGCGTCTAATGGACACCGATGACTTTTGGAGACTTTACCCATGCGTAAATCCGTTTTGCTGGTGGCGACCTTTACCACCATGTCGCTGTTGCTGGGGGGCTGTGCCTCGAGCCTGACCGGCGATAGCTACTCCCGTGATGAGGCCCGTCGCGTGCAGACCGTACGCATGGGGACCATCGAAGCCCTGCGTCCAGTCAAGATCGAAGGCACCAAGACCCCGATCGGCGGCGGCGCTGGCGCCATTGTCGGCGGCGTTGCCGGCAGCGCAGTGGGTGGTGGCCGCGGCAGTATCGTCGCGGCTGTGATTGGTGCGGTTGCCGGTGGCCTGGCAGGCTCTGCCGCCGAGGAAGGCATTACCCGCACCCAAGGTGTTGAGATCACCGTGCGTGAAGACGATGGCAGCATGCGCGCCTATGTGCAGGCCGTTCAGGAAAACGAAATTTTCCGGGTGGGCGAACGTGTGCGCATCATGACCGTCGACGGTACCAGCCGCGTCTCGCACTAAGCCTCGCAAGGGCCATAGCGCAGAAACAAAAACCCCGACATGGCCAAGCCAGTCGGGGTTTTTTCATACCGCTGCCTGTTTAGCTTGCGCGGGGTGCTCGGCTGGCCATGGCGGTAACGGCATAGCCGATGACCGCTGCGAAGAACGAGCCAGTGAGGATGCCCATGCGGTCCATGCCCGCATAGTCGCTACTGCCTGGCACGAAGGCCAGCGAGCCCACGAACAGGCTCATGGTGAAGCCGATGCCACACAGGATCGCCACCCCCAGCAACTGCCCCCAGTTTGCGCCTGCAGGCAATGCGGCCACGCGAAGCTTGATCGCGACCCAGGTCAGGCCGAAAACCCCCACCGTCTTGCCCAGCAGCAAGCCGACAGCGATACCCATCGGCACCGGATGGGTGAAGCTTTCCACGGTCATGCCTGCCAGCGAGACACCGGCGTTGGCGAACGCGAACAGCGGCAAAATGGCATAGGCAACCCAAGGGTGCAGGGCGTGCTCCAGGGACAGCAGCGGCGACGTTTCGGCGTTGCGGGTGCGCAGTGGAATGCACAGCGCCAGGGCGACACCCGCCAACGTGGCATGGACACCGCTCTTGAGCACGCACACCCAGAGTATCAGGCCGATGATCAGGTAAGGCCCAAGCTTGACCACGCCAAGCCGGTTCATGGCCAGTAGCGCTACCAGGCAGGCACCGGCCAGCAGCAGCGACACGCTCGACAAGGTGCCCGAGTAGAACAGGGCGATGACGATGATCGCACCCAGGTCATCGATGATCGCCAGGGTCATCAGGAACAGCTTCAGCGACACCGGCACACGCTTGCCCAGCAGTGCCAGCACGCCAAGGGCGAAGGCGATGTCGGTGGCGGTGGGGATTGCCCAGCCGGCGACGGCCGCCGGGTCTTCACGGTTGATGAACCAGTAGATCAGTGCCGGCACCACCATGCCGCCCACCGCAGCGGTAGCGGGCAGGACTACCTGAGAGGGCTTTGACAGGTGGCCGTCGACCACCTCGCGCTTGACCTCCAGGCCGATGAGCAGGAAGAACAGCGCCATCAGGCCGTCGTTGATCCACAGCAGCAGAGGCTTGGCGATCTCCAGCGCGCCAACCTTGACGGCGACCGGGACTTCGAGCAAACCGTTGTAGAGGAAGGACAAAGGTGAGTTGTTGATGACCAGAGCAAGGATGGCCGCGGCGATCAGCAGCAGGCCACTGGCGGCTTCAAGCTGAAAGAATCGGGTGAAGAGGCTACGCACGGGCTATGGGCTCTCCCTGAGAGAATTTAAGGATGGAACGGGCGTACACCCTAGCCTGTGGCGATATGCTTTAAAACAAAAACTATATTCTTTTTTGTTCTAAGGTGTTGCTGCCTCGGCTGTGGGAAGCCTAGATGCAGTTTGGGAATGTGAGGGTAGGGGAAATCTGATTTTCCCCGCAGAACTATCTGACGATTGCCATGGCCCCTTCGCAAGCTTGCCCGCGAAGAGGCCTGATCAGGCGATTTTAGCCCTGCAGCCCGAGCATATCCCGCGCAACCGCCTCGGCAATGCGAATGCCATCCACGCCCGCCGACAGGATACCGCCCGCGTAACCCGCACCTTCACCGGCCGGGAACAGCCCCTTCATGTTCAGGCTCTGGAAGTCCTCGCCACGGGTAATGCGCAGTGGCGAAGAGGTGCGCGTCTCGATGCCGGTCAACACCGCATCGTGCAGGTTGTAGCCCTTGATCTGCCGATCGAAGGCCGGCAGTGCTTCGCGGATCGCTTCGATGGCGAAGTCCGGCAAGCTGGGCGCCAGATCACCCAGGGTCACGCCTGGCTTGTACGACGGTTCGACACTGCCCAGGGCAGTGGACGGCCTGCCGGCCACGAAGTCGCCTACCAACTGCGCCGGTGCCTGGTAGTTGCTGCCACCCATCACATAGGCGTGAGCCTCCAGGCGCTCTTGCAACTCGATGCCGGCCAGCGGGCCGCCCGGGTAGTCACGTTCGGGGTCGATGCCGACGACGATGCCGGAGTTGGCGTTGCGTTCATTACGCGAGTACTGGCTCATGCCGTTGGTCACGACGCGGCCAGGCTCGCTGGTGGCGGCGACCACGGTGCCGCCTGGGCACATGCAGAAGCTGTAGACCGAACGGCCGTTCTTGGCGTGATACACCAGCTTGTAGTCGGCGGCGCCGAGTTTCGGGTGGCCGGCGTATTTGCCCAGGCGCGCCTTGTCGATCAGCGTTTGCGGATGCTCGATGCGGAAGCCGACCGAGAAGGGTTTGGCCTCCATGTACACGCCCTTGGCGTGCAGCATGCGGAACGTGTCGCGGGCGCTGTGGCCCAGGGCCAGCACCACATGGCGCGACTGCAACTGCTCGCCGCTTTCCAGCACCACACCGGTCAGTTGGCCCTCATCGGTCAGCAGGTCGGTGACTTTCTGTTGGAAGCGCACTTCGCCGCCCAGGGCGATGATTTCCTGGCGCATTTGCTCGACCATGCCGGTCAGGCGGAAGGTACCAATGTGCGGCTTGTTGATGTAGAGGATCTCATCCGGCGCGCCGGCCTTGACGAACTCTACCAGCACCTTGCGGCCGTGGTGCAGCGGATCCTTGATCTGGCTGTACAGCTTGCCGTCGGAGAATGTCCCGGCGCCGCCTTCGCCAAATTGCACGTTGGACTCCGGGTTGAGCTCGCTTTTGCGCCACAGGCCCCAGGTGTCCTTGGTGCGCTGGCGCACTTCCTTGCCGCGCTCGAGGATGATCGGCTTGAAGCCCATCTGCGCCAACAGCAGCCCGGCGAAGATGCCGCAAGGGCCGAAGCCGACCACGATCGGGCGTTGTTCAAGCTCAGCGGGGGCTTGGCCGACATACCTGTAGGTGACGTCGGGTGCAACGCCGATGTTGCGATCGTCTTCGAACTTGCGAAGTAGTTCGGCTTCGTTGCTGGCTTCGAGGTCGATGGTGTAGATGAACAGCAGCTCGCTGTTTTTCTTGCGTGCGTCGTAGCTGCGCTTGAACAGGTTGAAGCTGAGCAATTGCTCATCGCTGATGCCCAGGCGCTGGACGATGGCTTCGCGCAGGGCTTCGTCAGGGTGGTCCAGGGGCAGCTTCAGTTCGGTG
The DNA here is from genome assembly GCF_025905425.1 of Pseudomonas putida. Classification (NCBI taxonomy): domain Bacteria; kingdom Pseudomonadati; phylum Pseudomonadota; class Gammaproteobacteria; order Pseudomonadales; family Pseudomonadaceae; genus Pseudomonas; species Pseudomonas putida. The sequence goes on from NZ_CP109603.1 coordinate 441,966, forward strand.
ATTCGTAGCATGGCAGGGTCCAGTATCCCGGCCATGGGCGGCCGGCGGCTTTACACAAACCGCCAAGTATAAGCTGTTCGCCGCCCTGACTGGCAGGATAAAAGCGCCCGGCGATCAGTTGTCGCGTGCACCACCGTAGTAACCGCAGCCTTGCAGGGTCTTGCCGTCGATACGCAGCTCGGCGCGCAGGTGACGGACCGCCCCGGTGGCGCTGTCCACGCAGCGTTGCGGTGCGACCCAAAGCTCCACGTGCTGGCCGTTGGCTTCGCTGGTCAGGGTCAGGCCGCCACCTGGCACTTCTTCCTCCAGGAACGGCAGCGGCAGCGGCGCCTGGCCAACGCGGCTGACGACCATGCCCTTGCCACTGGCCTTGATGTCCCAGTCGGGCTCATGGCCGTTGGCACGCAGGGTCAGTTGCTTGAAGTTGGGGTCTTCGCAGGCGCGGGTCGAGGGTTCCAGGCGGTACAGGCGACGGACTTCGAGCTGGCCGTCGTTGTTGGCCTGCTTGCTGCCGGTAAGGCGGCCACGTACATCGGCGAACAGCTTGTCGCCCGCATCCTTGGCGAGGTTGGCGGCTTCCTGCAGGATCCCCGTGCCGGCGACGTCGTTGATCACGAAGCGGCGGCTTTCATTGCAGGGTTTGAACAGCAACTGGCCACCGGCGGCGCTCAGTTCGCCCTGCATGCGCGTGGTGCCGATGTTCGGGTCGGTCGGCGTGGCAGCCATGAGCTGGCAGCCGGCGAACAGTGGCAGCAGGGCGGCGAGCAGCAGGGAGGGGGTGAGGCGCATGGGGCGGGCTCCGGCGAACGTTGCAAAAGAGCTGGCCACGTTACTCAGGCTGGGCAGGGTTCACAAGCGCTGATGTGTTGCCGGCACCGGCTCTTTCGCGGGGCAAGCCCGCTCCCACAGGCCTCTGATCTGTGCCTATATTTCTTGTGGGAGCGGGCTTGCCCCGCGAAAGGGCCGGTACTAGTGGTGCATCTCGTTCTGGCAAAAAAGGGCCCGAAGGCCCTTTGTTCATCAACCTCCGAGGTAGGCGTCACGTACCTTCGGATCACTCAGCAGTGCTTCCCCCGTGCCCTGCATCACCACCCGTCCGTTTTCCAGTACATAGGCACGGTCAGCGATCTTCAGCGCCTGGTTGGCGTTCTGCTCCACCAGGAACACGGTCACGCCGTCACGGCGCAGCTGTTCGATGATGTCGAAGATCTGTTGGATGATGATCGGGGCCAGGCCCAGTGATGGCTCGTCAAGCAGCAGTAGCTTGGGTTTGCTCATCAGTGCTCGGCCAATGGCGAGCATCTGCTGCTCGCCACCGGACATGGTGCCGCCACGCTGGATGTAACGCTCCTTCAGGCGCGGGAACAGCTGCAGGACCTTGTCCAACTGCTCCTGGTAGTCGCCCTTGTCGGTGAAAAAACCGCCCATGGCGAGGTTCTCTTCGACTGTCAGGCGGGCGAACACGCGGCGCCCTTCCGGGACGACGGCGATGCTCTTGCGCATGATGTGCGAGGAGGTCTGGCCGACCAGCTCTTCACCCAGGTACTTGATGCTGCCGCTATGGGCCTGCGGCGAACCGCACAGGGTCATCAGCAGGGTCGACTTGCCCGCGCCGTTGGCGCCGATCAAGGTGACGATCTCGCCCTGGTTGATCTCAACGTTGACGCTGTGCAGCGCCTGGATCTTGCCGTAGAAAGTGGAAACGTTCTCGAACTTCAGCATTTACGCTTCCCCCAGGTAAGCCTTGATCACATCAGGATTGTCGCGAATCTGCTCCGGCGTGCCATCTGCCAGGGGGGTACCCTGGTTGATCACCACGATATGGTCGGAAATGCTCATCACCAGCTTCATGTCGTGCTCGATCAGCAGCACGGTGACGTTGTGTGATTCGCGCAGATAGGCAATCAGAGCCTTGAGATCTTCGGTCTCTTTCGGGTTCAGGCCCGCAGCCGGTTCGTCGAGCATGATGATCCGTGGCTGGGTCATCATGCAGCGGGCGATTTCCAGGCGGCGTTGCTGGCCGTAGGCGAGGGTGCCGGCGGTACGGTTGGCGAATTCGGTCAGGTTGACCTTCTCCAGCCAGTACTGCGCGCGCTCCATGGCCTCCTTCTCGCTGCGGCGGAAGCTCGGGGTCTTGAACAGGCCCGCGAAGAAGTTGGTGTTCAAGTGCCGGTGCTGGGCGATCAGCAGGTTCTCCAGCGCGGTCATTTCCTTGAACAGGCGTACGTTCTGGAAGGTCCGCACCACGCCCTTGCGGGCGATCTGGTGGCCGGCCAGGCCTTGGATCGGCTGGCCATCGAGCAGGATGGTGCCGCCGCTGGGCTTGTAGAAGCCGGTCAGGCAGTTGAACACGGTGGTCTTGCCTGCGCCGTTCGGGCCGATCAGCGCCACCACCTGTTTTTCCTTGACGGTCAGGGCCACGCCGTTGACCGCTAACAAGCCGCCGAAGCGCATGCTCAGGCCGCTGACTTGCAGAATTTCGCGGCTCATCGACGCAGCTCCATGTGTGGACGTTGCATAGGCAGCAGGCCTTGCGGACGCCAGATCATCATCAACACCATCAGCGCACCGAACATCAGCATTCGGTATTCGCTGAACTCACGCATCAGCTCGGGCAGCAGGATCATCACGATGGCCGCGAGGATCACGCCCAGTTGTGAGCCCATGCCACCGAGCACGACGATGGCGAGGATGATCGCCGACTCGATGAAGGTGAACGACTCGGGTGTCACCAAGCCTTGGCGGGCAGCGAAGAAGCTGCCGGCAAAACCGGCGAAGCAGGCACCCAGGGTGAACGCTGAGAGCTTGATCACGGTAGGGTTCAGGCCCAGTGCGCGGCAGGCGATCTCGTCTTCACGCAAGGCTTCCCAGGCACGACCGATTGGCATGCGCAGCAGGCGGTTGATGACGAACAGCGCCAGCAAGGCCAGCAGCAGGGCTACCAGGTAGAGGAAGATGACCTTGTTGATCGAGTTGTATTCCAGCCCGAAGAACTCGTGGAAGGTCTGCATCCCCTCGGCGGCACGGCGTTCAAAGGTCAAGCCGAAGAGCTCCGGCTTGGGGATGTTGCTGATGCCGTTGGGGCCGCCGGTCCAGTCGGTGAGGTTACGCAGGAACAGGCGGATGATCTCGCCAAACCCGAGTGTCACGATGGCCAGGTAGTCGCCCCTCAGGCGCAGTACCGGGAAACCGAGCAGGAAGCCGAAGGTGGCAGCCATCAGGCCGGCGATCGGCAGGCACACCCAGAAGCTCCAGCCCAGGTAGTGCGACAGCATGGCATAGCTGTAGGCACCCACGGCGTAGAAGCCCACATAACCCAGGTCGAGCAAGCCCGCCAGGCCGACCACGATGTTCAGGCCCAGGCCAAGCAACACGTAGATCAGGATCAGCGTGGCGATGTCGACCGCACCGCGCGAGCCGAAGAACGGCCAGACCAGCGCGGCCACGATTAGCCCCATGATGATCCAGCGCTGGGTCTTGGGCAGGGTCAGGTAATTGCTTACCGCAGGCGGCATCAGCTTGCGATCCGAGCGGCGACCCATCACCGAACTCCACTGCTTGTCGAACAGCACGCGCAGGAACATCAACACCGAGCAGGCGGCGATGATGCTGATGGTGAACGAGCCCTGGCTGTGCACGATCAGGCTGATGCCGTCGATGCTCAGTTTCAGGCCCAGTACCGGGAAGGCCACGGCCCAGACCAGCAAGGCGCTGAAGAACGCCTGTTTGAGATTTTTGTTCATACTTTTTCAACCTCCGGGCGGCCCAGGATGCCGGTCGGCCGGAACAGGAGGACAAGCACCAAGAGACCGAATGCCACCACATCCTTGTACTGGTCGCCGAAGATGTCGGCGCCGAAGGCCTCGGCCACACCCAGCACCAGCCCACCGAGCATGGCGCCCGGAATACTGCCGATGCCACCCAGCACAGCTGCGGTAAAGGCTTTGAGGCCCACCAGGAAGCCGGCGTTGGGGTTGATCACCCCGTACTGCATGCTCAGCAGCACGGCCGCCACCGCCGCCAGTGCGGCACCGATGACGAAGGTGAGGGCGATGATGTTGTTGGTGTTGATGCCCAGCAGGTTGGCCATCTTGATGTCCTCGGCGCAGGCGCGGCAGGCGCGGCCCAGGCGGGAACGGGAGATGAACAGGGTGAGCAGGGTCATGGCCACTAGGGTGACCACGAACACCAGGACCTGCATGTAGCTGATCAGGACTTCTTCAGCGCCACCCGGTCCGAAGGAGAAGCTCCCAGGGATCAGGTTGGGGATGGATTTGTCCTTGGAGTCCTGCGAAAGCAAGACCGTGTTCTGCAGGAAAATCGACATGCCGATGGCGGAGATCAGCGGGATCAGACGGTTGCTGTTGCGCAGGGGGCGGTAGGCAACCCGTTCGATGCTGTAGCCATAGGCACTGGTGACGAAGATCGTCGCGACGAAGGCGACGGTCATCAGGATCGGCAGCGAATGGATACCCATCATGGCCAGGCCCGCCAGGGCGATGAAGGCCACGTAGGAACCGATCATGTACACCTCGCCGTGGGCGAAGTTGATCATGCCAATGATGCCGTACACCATCGTGTAGCCGATGGCGATCAAGGCATAGGTGCTGCCGATGGTCAATCCATTAACCAGTTGTTGGAAGAAATGGTAGATCTCAGGCATTACAGCGCTCCTAAAAACCTGATTTGCATTTCGCTGGCGGGGGTAGGCCAGGAAACCGCGAGTGACGGTTTTAAGATTTTCAGGTGAACCGGCCCCCGGATCGCGGGAATCAGGTCCATGAACCTCGTAAAACAAAGCCCACTGCTCGCACAGTGGGCTTTTACGGTCAGCTATTTAGTCACGCAGTTACTGAGGGGAAACTTCAGTCTTCGGCTTGCCGAAGTGCCATTCGTAGACCACGAACTTGAAGTCTTTCAGGTCGCCCTTGGCGTCGTACGACAGTTCGCCGGTCGGGGTCTTGAAGGTGCCAGCGTGGATGGCGGCTGCCACCTTGTCGGTGTCTTCGGACTTGGCGGCCTTGATGCCTTCGGCAATCAGCTCGACAGCCGAATAGGCCGGGAACACGAACGGGCCGCTTGGGTCTTTGCCGTCAGCCTTGATGGCGTCGACGATGGCCTTGTTCGCAGGGTCTGCGTCGAACGACTTCGGCAGGGTGACCAGCAGGCCTTCGGAAGCGCCCTGGGCGATCTGCGAGATGGAGTCGTTGCCGACACCTTCTGGGCCCATGAACTTGGCTTTCAGGCCTTTTTCCTGAGCCTGGCGCAGGATCAGGCCCAGCTCTGGGTGGTAGCCGCCGTAGTAGACGAAGTCGACGTTGTTCTGCTTGAGCTTCTGGATGATCGAGGAGAAGTCCTTGTCACCGGCGTTCAGGCCTTCGAACACGGCAACCTTGGTGCCTTTGCCTTCCAGGGTTTGCTTGACTGCGGTGGCGATGCCTTCACCGTACTGCTGCTTGTCGTGCAGGACCGCGACGACTTTCGGTTTGACGTGGTCGGCGATGTAGTTGCCGGCGGCCGGGCCCTGGGCGCTGTCCAGGCCGATGGTACGGAAGATCATTTTGTAGCCACGCGCGGTGATTTCCGGGCTGGTGGCGGCGGGGGTGATCATGATCACGCCTTCGTCTTCGTAGATGTCGGACGCAGGCTGGGTGGAGCTGGAGCACAGGTGGCCGATGACGTACTTGACGCCGTCGTTGACCACTTTGTTGGCGACTGCAACGGCCTGTTTAGGGTCGCAGGCGTCGTCGTATTCCTTGGCTTCAAGCATCTTGCCATCGACGCCGCCCTTGGCGTTGATGTCTTTGATAGCTTGCTTGGCGCCGATGAACTGCATGTCGCCGTACTGGGTCACAGGGCCGGTCTTAGGACCTGCGATCCCGATCTTGATGGTATCGGCGGCAAACGAATGGCTGGCTACCCCGGCCAGAACCATTGCGGCGAACAGCTTGGAAATCTTGATCATAGTGCTCCACTCATTCTGTTGTAATTCTTATAGTCCTGGCGGCCAGGGCTACAGACCGGGCGGGATTTGCGGTATGGCCACGCCATACTGCATGCCCACCTTCCCCCGGAACATGTCCCGGAACTGTACCGGTACAGTGTAGAGCGCTGTTCGAGCGCTTGAAAAGCGGTCAAAAAGAGCCTGTTTCCTGGGTTGTCGCATGATCGACATAAAGATACAAAAAAGCGCCATCAATTAGCCTGCATCTGCGGCCCCACCCCACAAGTTCGGGGCCAATCGACCAAATTACGTATTTGAAACCGGGTTTTTCTGCAAAAATAGCGGCCTTTTTTATTGGCCGATTTTTGCGGGTAGCAACCCATGACTGATCAAACAAGCACCCTCTATGCCAAATTGATTGGCGAGACGGCAATCATCGAGTGGAAAGCGCTGGAGCGCTTCTGGGCAAAGGGTGACCTGATTTGGGTCGACCCCAGCCTGGACCTGATCACCGTTGCCGAAGCGATGGCCGAGAATCGCAGCGAGATCTTCGCCAAGTGGCGTAGTGATGGCACTGTTGGGCCGGTCACAGCCGAGCAGGCAGTGGACCTGCAAAGCCGCGATCCAGAGATCTGGGCGGTGGTGGTTTCACCGTTTATCGTGATTCAGGCGAAGCGCTCGGAATGAGCGTGAACGTTTTTGGTGCGTGAAAATACGCAGCTGCCTCAATCTGGTGCTTGAGGGCGATCAGGTGGGTAGAGGTAAGTAACAATTCGGCGTGGCGGTAACAGTTTACGGGATGCGTAATGGGGTCGCCGCAGGGCCCTTCGCGGGTATGCCACGGCAGCAGTGCCCTGACCGCGGCCTTAAAAATAACAAATGTGCCAGGAGTCGTTCATGAGCTCACAACTACCTTCGCTAGGATTCGCCGGCATCGGCCTGATGGGCCTGCCGATGTGCAGGCGCCTGCTGGCTGCCGGGTACCCCCTGACGGTGTGGAACCGCAGCCCGGACAAATGCACCGAGCTGGTGGCGGCTGGCGCGCGCCTGGCGGCAAGCCCGGCCGAGCTGTGCCGCGACAGCGACATGGTGCTGCTGTGCCTGGCCGACACGGTGGTGGTGCGCGAAGTGGTGTTTGGTGAGCAGGGCATTGCGCAGGGTGGGCGCAGTGGCCAACTGCTGATCGACTTCTCCAGCCTTGAACCGACCGCCACCCGCGAGATGGCCGCAGAGCTCGCGGCGTTGTCTGGCATGGCCTGGGTGGATGCGCCGGTGTCCGGTGGCACGCCGGGCGCAGAGGCCGGCACCTTGGCAATCATGGTCGGTGGTGACGCGTCTGATGTGCAACGCGCGCAACCGGTGCTGCTGACCCTTGGCCAGCGTGTGACGCACATGGGCGCTGTGGGCGCGGGCCAGGTGACCAAGGCCTGCAACCAGATGATCGTGGCCTGCAATGCCTTGGTGATTGCCGAAGTGGTGGCGTTGGCCGAGCAGTCGGGCGTCGATGCGACCCTGATCGCCGAGGCCTTGGCGGGCGGCTTTGCTGATTCGAAACCCTTGCAGATCCTCGCCCCGCAAATGGCCGAGAGCCGCTTCGAGCCGATCAAGTGGCATGTGCGTACGTTGCTCAAGGACCTCGACAGCGCGGTCAAGTTTTCCCGCGAGCAGGGCTCGGCGACACCGCTCAGTGGCCTCGCCGCGCAATTGATGCGCTTGCACGGTAGCCAGGGCTATCTGCAAAAAGATCCGGCGACCCTGGTATCGCTGTATCGCAGCAAGGGCTGAGCACGCCGTTGTGGCGTTCCAGCCGCTCGAGGATTGGCCGCAATTCGCCCAGCGCCACCGGGCGGCTGAGCAGGTAACCCTGCAGGTAGTCGCAGCCGTGGGTTTCTAGGAATTCGAGCTGTTCGACGGTTTCCACACCCTCGCTGACCACCTGCAGGTGCAGGGTGTGGGCCATGACGATGATGGCCTGGACGATCTCGCGATCTTTCTGGCTGCCTGGCACATCCTGCAGGAATGTCCTGTCGATTTTCAGGACATCAAGCGGCAAGCGCTTGAGGTAGGCCAGCGAAGAGTAACCCGTGCCGAAATCATCGATCGACAGGGCCACGCCCAGGGCGCGAACGCGCTTGAGCAGGCTGACCGTGCGCTGAATGTCTCCCATCAAGGCGTTTTCGGTGACCTCCAGCTCCAGGTGGCGGGGCGCCAGCGCTGAATGAAACAGCGCTTTCTCCACTTCGCTGGCCAGTTCGTCGTGGCTGAGGGTCACTGCCGAGCAGTTCACCGTAACCTTCAGGTCGCCATAGCCGTGGCGGTGCAGCTGGGCCAGGTCGGCACAGGCATGGCGCAGCACCCACAAGTCGAGGTCGATGATCAAGCCATTGGCTTCGGCAATGCCGATGAACCGGTCGGGCCCGAGCAGCCCGTGTTGTGGATGCTGCCATCGTACCAGGGCTTCGAGCTTGGCCACCTGGCCATTGCGCAGGTCGAAGATCGGCTGGTAGTGCACGCACAGCCCGCGTTCCTCCAGCAGCGCGATGCGCAATTCTTCTTCCAGCTGCAGGGCAAGGGTGGCGCGGGTTTTCAGGCTGTCGTTGAAGAAGTTCAGGCTGTTGCGCCCGTTGCCCTTGGATTGGTATAGGGCAAGGTCGGCGTGCTTGAGCAACTCTTCGGCCGTGTTGCCATCGTCGGGGAAAATACTGATACCAATACTCGTGGTCATGACCATGCGCCGGCCGCCCAGGTCGATGGGCTCTTTCATCCGTTGCATGATGCGCTGCGCTAGATGGCGTGCCTCATCACGGTTATTGAGGCTGGTGACCACGCAGAACTCGTCGCCACCGAATCGTGCCACCAGGTCCTGGCTGCGGGTGGCTGCCTTGATGTGGTTGGCAATGACTTTGAGCAGTTCGTCGCCTGCCGCATGGCCAAGGCTGTCATTGATGCGTTTGAAATGGTCGATGTCGAGAAACATCACCGCCAGGCGGTTTTCATCGGCGTTCTGTTCGGCGAGGCGTTCGGCGAATACCTGATTAAAGCCGCGGCGGTTGATCAGGTTGGTCAGGGCGTCGTAGTGCGCGGCCTGTTGCAGCGAGGCCCGTGCCTGATCCAGTTGGTTGAGCAGCACGCTGACCCGGCGCAGGTCGTGTTCCTTGCTTTGCAGCTTCTTGTCGGCCAATGCCGCACTGATGCTGGCACCACTGATCAGCAGGGTGATGAAGGCAATGGTCAGCCCCAGTTGCAGGCTGTTGTCTGCAGAGGGCAAGCGCAGGGCGGTGTCGGCTGGAATGACCAGGGTCATGGCCGACATCGCGGTGAAATGGGTCGCGACGATGCCGCCGGCCATCAGCAGGCTGGCGCCATACTTCAGGGCCTGGTGCAACGTGCCGCTACCGTTGCGAAAATACCGCGCCAGCAGCAGCGCCGCGAGGCTGGTGAGCAGGGCGATGGCCATGGCGGCCAGCAGCAGCCCGGTCTGGTAGTACTGATGGGCGCTGGTTTCCAGGGCGGCCATGCCAACGAAGTGCATGAGAATGATGCCGGCAGCGATCAGCACTGCGCTTTTCAGGTAATGGTGCGGGCGCATGTGGCTACGGTTGAGGCTGTTCATGCCCACCCAGGCAACGATCAGGGCAATGAGGAGTGAAAGGACCGTCAGCGAGACGTCGTAGTGAAGCTCCAGGGGGGCCTGGAATGCCAACATGCTGATGAAGTGCATGGCCCAGACACCGCCGGCCAGGCAGCAGGCGCCGAGCATGCGCCATTGGCGTTGCGCGGTGGGCTGTTCGCTATGGGATTGGCGCTCGACCATGTCCAGGGTCGCGAAGCACGCAGCGCAAGCCACGGTGTAGGCGAGCAGGACCAGAAAGGGTTCGTGCCGACAATCGATGACGATGCGTCCGGTTGCCGGAAGATCGGCGAACAGTTGCAGTCCCAGCCATTCCATTGCGCGCCTCGTGGTCGAGTTTTCACTCGTCTCCGGTACAACCCTTGGGAGACTGTCCAGACGCAGTATAGGAAGAGGTAGTTAGGCCTTCCTGACTAATGGCACTTTGATTTCTACGATTTGGTTATGAGCCTAATCGCAGTCAGGAATATGACTGCTGTGGGAGTGGCCTTGTGTCGTAATGGGGCTGCAATGCAGCCCCCTGATGCCGGTGAAAGAATCAGCCAGCTACCAGCACGCGAATCGCTTCCAGGCGCAAGGCCGCCTTGTCCAGCATCGCCAGGCCGTCTTCACGCTGCTTGCGCAGGGCGTCGATCTCGCTGTCGCGCACGCTTGGGTTGACGGCCTTGAGGGCAATCATGCGCGCCAGTTCTTCGTCGGCCTCGGCCTTCAAGCGGCGCTGGGCTTCGGCCACACGCTCGACGTGGGTCGGCATGATTTTGGCTTCACCACCACTGATGCGTTGGGACAGCACATCACGCTGGGCCTGGACGAACTTGTTGGCGCTGGCGCGAGGCACGCTTTCGAGCTGGTCGTTGAGCGTTTCGAACGCCACGCGCGACGCCAGGTCGTTGCCGTTGGTGTCGAGCAGGCAGCGCAGGGCTGCCGGTGGCAGGTAGCGGCCAAGCTGCAGGCTGCGCGGTGCCACCACCTCGCTGACGAACAGCAGTTCGAGCAGCACGGTGCCTGGTTTGAGGGCCTTGTTCTTGATCAGCGCAACGGCGGTATTGCCCATCGAACCGGACAGTACCAGGTCCATGCCGCCCTGGACCATCGGGTGCTCCCAGGTCAGGAACTGCATGTCCTCGCGGGACAACGCCTGGGCGCGGTCGTAGGTAATGGTGACGCCTTCGTCGTCACCCAGCGGGAAGCTGGCGTCGAGCATCTTCTCGCTTGGCTTGAGGATCAGGGCGTTTTCCGAATGGTCTTCGCTGTCGATGCCGAACGCGTCGAACAGGGTTTCCATGTAGATCGGCAGGGCGAACTGGTCGTCCTGTTCGAGAATCGCTTCGACCAGTTCCTGCCCTTCGCCGGCGCCGCCGGAGTTGAGTTCCAGCAAGCGGTCGCGGCCGCTGTGCAGCTCGGCTTCCAGGCGTTCGCGCTCGTTGCGGGCATCGGCCACCAGCGCTTCCCAGGCTTTGCTGTCACCGCTTTCAAGCAGCGGCAGCAGGCGAGGGCCGAACTGATGTTGCAGGGCGTTGCCGGTCGGGCAGGTGTTGAGGAAGGCATTGAGCGCTTCGTGGTACCACTGGAACAGGCGCTCTTGCGGGCTGTCCTGCAGGTAGGGCACGTGCAGTTGGATGGTGTGCTTCTGGCCGATCCGGTCGAGACGGCCGATACGCTGTTCAAGCAGGTCCGGGTGGGCCGGCAGGTCGAACATCACCAGGTGATGAGAGAACTGGAAATTGCGGCCTTCGCTGCCGATCTCGGAACAGATCAGCACCTGGGCGCCGAATTCCTCGTCCGCGAAATAGGCGGCGGCGCGGTCACGCTCAAGAATGCTCATGCCTTCGTGGAACACCGAAGCCGGTATGCCGGAGCGCACGCGCAGGGCGTCTTCCAGGTCCATGGCGGTCTCGGCATGGGCGCAGATCACCAGCACCTTGGTGCGCTTGAGCATCTTGAGGGTATCGATCAGCCAGTCGACCCGAGGGTCGAAACGCCACCAGCGCTCGTCATCAGTGGTGTCGCCGTGGGCCTGGAACGCGACTTCCGGGTACAGCTCGGCCTTTTCGCCGGGCGGCAGGTCGCGGTACTGCTCCGGCATGGCCACCGGGTAGGCATGCAACTGGCGCTCGGGGAAGCCCTGAACCGCTGCACGGGTATTACGGAACAGCACGCGGCCGGTGCCGTGGCGGTCGAGCAACTCGCGGATCAGGCGCGCGCTGGCCTGGGTATCGCCATCGCTAACGGCCGCCAGCAGGGCATCGCCTTCGGCGCCCAGGAAGCCATGGATGGTCGCGTGGGCCTTGGGCGACAGGCGGCCTTCGTCAAGCAGCTCCTGTACCGCCTCGGCGACCGGGCGATAGTTTTCGCTCTCGGCACGGAACGCCACCAGGTCGTGGAAGCGGTTGGGGTCGAGCAGGCGCAGCCGGGCGAAGTGGCTGTCCTGGCCGAGCTGTTCGGGGGTGGCGGTGAGCAGCAGCACGCCAGGGATCACCTGGGCCAGTTGCTCGACCAGGCCGTATTCCGCGCTGACCTGGTCTTCATGCCAGACCAGGTGGTGGGCTTCATCGACCACCATCAGGTCCCAGCCTGCGGCAAACAGCGCGTCCTGGGCCTTCTCGTCGTCAACCAGCCATTCCAGGGCGACCAGCGCGAGCTGGGCGTCTTCGAACGGGTTGCTGGCATCGCTCTCGATGAAGCGTTCGGCGTCGAACAGCGCCACCTGCAGGTTGAAGCGCCGGCGCATTTCCACCAGCCACTGATGCTGGAGGTTTTCCGGGACCAGGATCAGCACGCGGCTGGCGCGCCCGGAGAGCAGTTGGCGATGGATGACCAGGCCGGCCTCGATGGTCTTGCCCAGGCCTACTTCGTCAGCCAGCAGAACCCGTGGCGCACTGCGGTCTGCGACTTCGCGGGCGATGTGCAACTGGTGAGCGATCGGTTGGGCGCGGCAGCCACCCAGGCCCCAGAGCGACGATTGCATCTGTTTGCTGGTGTGCTGCAGGGTGTTGTAACGCAGGCTGAACCACGACAGCGGGTCGATCTGGCCGGCGAACAGGCGGTCGCTGGCCAGGCGGAACTGAATGAAGTTCGACAGCTGGGTTTCCGGCAGGGTACGCGGCTGGTTCTGCCCGTCCAGGCCGTGGTAGACCAGCAGGCCATCGACATCGTCGACCTCACGCACGGTCAGCTTCCAGCCGTCGAAGTGGGTGATCTGGTCACCTGGCGAGAAGCGCACGCGGGTCAGCGGCGCATTGCGCAGGGAATACTGGCGGGTGTCGCCAGTGGCCGGGTAGAGCACGGTCAACAGGCGGCCATCCTGCGCCAGGATGGTACCCAGGCCGAGCTCTGCTTCGCTGTCGCTGATCCAGCGTTGCCCCGGTTGATACTGCTGCGCCATACTGCCTGAACTCCCGCGATGAAAAGCCGGCTATGTTAACGGATCGGCCGGTCAGACCAAAGTGTTGAAGTGCACCGAAGGGTGCCGAAGACCAACAGTCTAGCCGTTTCATCGACCAACACCGTCTTGCTGACGAGGGCTGCGTATCAACATGTCCGCCAAGCACCGCTGGTTGAACGCTTCCCTGGCCGTGAGCAGCCTGGTGCTGTTGGCCACCTGCGAACAAAAAAGCTTCGAGACCTTGCCGGCGATTCCGCCCGGGCAGCTTGAGGCCCTGGGCGTGCAGACGCCGATCAAGAGCGTGCACTTTCGTGACCGTGACGGCGAAGGCCTGCTGGTGCTGAGCCGCGCCGATGGCCAGGCCACCGACGCACAGAACCAGCAGGAAGTGGACAAGGTGGTGCTCAAGGCCACGTTGTATGGGCGTATGGCCGAAAACGATGCGTTCAAGGCACGTTGGCAGATCGAACAGGAAACCACCTGCCCGGGGCTGGACCTGGATGTCGACTTCTATACCGATGTCAGTGATGTCAGTGACCTGAACAAGGACGGCATCGCCGAGCTGACGGTCGCCAGCCATGCCTTCTGCGGCGGCGGCATCGACCCTCACGATATCGCCATCGAAATGCGCGAGGGCCAGGCCAGCTACACCATTACCGGCCAGTCGCTGATCACGCCAGCGGGCGAGGAACCGATCGGCGGTGAGCGCGAGGACAGCGCCTCGCTCAAGGGCGCGCCGCCCGTAGTGCGCGAGCACATGGACGCGGTCTGGCAGCAGGTCTACAAGCGGCCCTGGAGCGAGGCAAGCCCGCCGAGCGATGACGACCCCGATGACGAAGCCGAATAAGCGTTGTCTGTATTCAAGGTAGGTGACCGCCCGCCGATACAGGGGTAATAGGAGACTTGCCATGTTACCGCCGATCATTCCGCTCAGTGCAGCCCCGGTAACCTCGCAACAGGACCCGGTCAAGCCAACCCCCGACATCAAGCCAGTGGTTCCCACGCAGCCCGCGTCTGGTGAAAGCGCCATCGACCTCAAGCAGCAGCGCGACCCGCAGGAGCAGGCCTTGATCCTGCGTGATGAGCAACGGCGTCAACAGCAACGTCGGCAGAAACGCGACGGCGAGCGTTACAGCGCGCTACCCGGTGACGAGGTCAATGCCGACAACACCGTACCGGTGGCCCCGCTGATGGGCGAGAGCCCGCGCCAGGGGCTGCTGGTCGACATCGAAGTCTGACGCGGGGCTGGTCAGCGTCCGTGCCTGGCTTCATCATGCAAGCCTCAGTTGATCGTCGAGCCCACCCATGAGCCAAGACAACCTCATCGATTTCGATGCCGAACGTGCCAAGCGCGTTCACGACCTCAAAGAAAAGCGCCTCAACGAAGTGCGCCAGGCCTTCGAGCAAGCCATGCCCTTGAGTGCGGCCAAGAAAAAGAAACCCAAGGGCAAGCCCAAGAAGCGCTGAAACTTGACGCAGGTCAACCCTGCACCCGCCTCGCGTGCCCGGTCCCGGGCACCATTGACCCCGATCAATTTTCCCCGCCCCCACATTCGTTACCTTGCATCCATCGGACAACGGCAAACGAAGAGGGAGGCCGACATGTTCTTCGACAACGTGGTTATCGCAGGTGTGGTAACGGTTGGGTTGATGGTCGCATTCTTTGCCGGTCTGGGCATTTTCATCTGGAAGGACTCGAACAAGCGCAAGCCGCGCTGACCTTCCGGATTCACGAGCACGCAAGGCATTTAGGGCGACTTCGGTCGCCCATTTTTTTTGCCTGTGAAATGTCAGGCAACGCAGCCTTCAAGAAGATGATTAGCTAGCTAATTAATCGTTTCCGCCTTATTCTTCTCTTCATTGTCTATCGTTTACCTGACCATCCCCGCAAGGTCCGCCTCGTGCCCATTACTCTTCAGGCCCTGTTCGCACCCAGCAGCCTCGCCCTCAAATTCGCCATCAAGACCCTGCTCGGCGGTGGTCTGGCGCTATGGTTGGCGATGCGCTGGGGGCTGGAGCAGCCGTCTTGGGCACTGATGACGGCTTTCATCGTGGCTCAGCCGTTGTCTGGCATGGTGGTGCAGAAGGGCCTTGCGCGCCTGGCCGGCACCTTGGTCGGCACCTTCATGTCGGTGCTCTTCATCGGCGTGTTCGCCCAGACGCCGGGCCTGTTCCTGATTACCCTGGCCTTATGGTTGGCACTGTGCACGGCGGCCTCTACCCAACTGCGCAGCGCCTGGGCCTACGCCTTTGTGCTGGCCGGCTACACCGCTGCGATCATCGCCTTGCCCGCGATCGATCACCCGCTTCAGGTGTTCGACCAGGCCGTGGCCCGCTGCACCGAGATTTGCCTGGGGATCTTCTGCGCCACCGCCACCAGTGCCCTGATCTGGCCGATGCGCGTGGAACAGCAGTTGGGTGGTCAGGCCAGGCAGGCTTGGCACAATGGCTTGCAGGCGGCCAGCGCCATGCTGGGGGGGGAGGATGAGGCGCGTAAAGGGCTGCTGGAAAGCCTTGGGCGCATCGTCGCCATCGACAGCCAGCGCGAACATGCCTGGTTCGAAGGTAATCGTGGGCGTCAGCGAGCCCGAGCCATTCGCGGCCTGAGCCAGAAACTGATGGTGCTGCTGCGTATTTCCCGCTCGGTGCGCCGGCAGTGGCGGCAGCTTGATGAAGGCGAAGTCCGGCACCTGTCGCCTTGGCTGGACGAGGTGCGCGCGCAATTGGCTAAACCCGATCAACCGAGCCTGTTGCTGTTGCGACAGCGCATCTGGGACGCCGCCCATGATGAGCAAATCAGCTCTGCCGAACATTATTGCCTGGCGCGCATGGCGCTGTTGCTGGATTACGCGATGGCCGCGACCCAGGCCCTGGACGATGTCGAAGCGGGCAGGGCGCCCAAGGATGTATCCCAAGGCCTGGCCGCGCACCGCGACTGGTCGCTGGCATTGCTGTTCGGCTCACGCAGCGCGCTGGCGTTTCTGGTGATGAGTGGCTTCTGGCTGGCGACCGCCTGGCCATCTGCGCCGGGCGGTCTGGTGTTGACCTGTGTCGTCTGCAGCCTGTTTGCCAGCCGCGAAAACGGCGCCCAGATCGGCCTCAGTTTCCTGCGTGGCATCCTGCTGGCGATCCCTGCGGCCTTTTTGGTCGGGCAGATTCTTTTGCCCCAATGGAGCAGCTTCGCCATGCTCTGCCTGGGCATGGGCGTGCCACTGTTTCTCGGCGCCCTGGGCATGGCCCACCCGCGTACCGGGGCGACCGCTACCTCTTATTGCCTGCACTTCATCGTGTTGGTAGCGCCGCTGAACGTCATGCAGTTTGGCGTAGCCAGCATGCTCAACAGCGCGCTGGCGATGCTGGTGGGCGTGTCTGCTGCCGTGATGGCGTTTCGTTTGCTGGTGTTCCGTCACCCGGCCTGGCTTGGCCGACGCCTGCGGGCGGCGACCCAAAGCGACCTGGTGCGCCTGACCCGGCGCGACCTGCGTGGCGCCGACAGTTGGTTTGGTGGGCGCATGGCCGACCGCCTCATGCAACTGGCGCGGCATGCCGGTGAGTTGCCCGAAAGCGAGCGCAAGCGTTGGGACGATGGCCTGCACGGTCTGGACATCGGCGACGAACTGGTGCACCTGCGTATGTGCCTGGCGGTCGCCAAGGCACCGTTGGGGCGGGCCGAACGCGAGTACCTGCAACAAGTAGAGGCGGTGCTGGCCAAAGGGCCTGCGGCCGGGCGTGGGCAGCGTCTGGACAGCGCCAGCGCGCAATTCATTGAAGCCTTGCGCCGGCTGCCTGCGAGCGATCCGCTGCGCCTGGCCGAAGGCGCGGTGCTGCAGTTGCAGAAAAGCTGGGGCAAGTGGTGCCGCTGGCAGGAGGAGGTTCATGGGGTTGCGTGAATGGTCGCTGGGCGGCGTGCTGCTCAGTCCGTTTTTGATTTATGTGCTGCTGGCGCTGTTGTGCACCGGGCTGCTGCGCTTGCTGGTGCAAGCCACGCCATTGGGCCGCTGGATCTGGCATGAAGCACTGTTCGATGCGGCATTGTTCGTGTGTGTGTTGTTCCTGGTGGTGCGAGTGCTAGGGGCTGCATAAGGGCTTTTGTAACGGTTTTAGTAAGGAGTGATTCGATGCGTACTGCCGTACGTACCTTGGTGACCCTGTGTGTGGTGGCCCTTGCCCTGTTGGCCGGCTACCAGCTGTGGCAGTACTACATGCTCACCCCCTGGACCCGCGATGCCCGTGTACGCGCCGACGTGGTGGTGATCGCCCCGGACGTTTCTGGTTGGGTACGCGAGCTCAAGGTGCACGACAACCAGCAGGTCAAGGCCGGCGATTTGCTCATGAGTATCGACCGCGAACGCTTCCAGGCGGCTTTCGACCAGGCCAGCGCGGTGACCGAGACCCGCGCCCAGCAACTGCGCCTGCGCGAGCGTGAAGCGGCGCGGCGGACGGCCCTGGGGCCGGAGGCGATCAGTGCCGAGCTGCGTGAAAATGCCCAGATCAATGCCGCCATCGCCCGGGGCGAACTGCATGAGGCCGAGGCGCAGCTGCAGGTGGCCAAGGCGCAGCTGCAGGTGGCCAAGATCAACCTGGCGCGCAGTGAAGTGCGGGCGCCGCGCAGCGGGCATATCACCAACTTGCGTTTGGCCCAGGGCAACTATGTGAACACCGGCGAGTCGGTCATGGCCCTGGTGGATGACTCGACGTTCTATATCCAGGCCTATTTCGAAGAAACCAAGCTACCGCGCATCCGCGTCGGAGACACGGTGAAGGTCTGGCTGATGGGCGCGGGCGAGGCGATGCAAGGGCATGTGGAGAGCATCAGCCGGGGCATCACCGACCGCAACAGCAACCCGGACAGCCAACTGCTGCCGGAAGTCGAGCCAACCTTCAACTGGGTGCGGTTGGCGCAGCGGATACCCGTGCGCATCCGCCTCGACCAGATCCCCCAGGGCATGAACCTGAGCGCAGGGATGACCGCCAGCGTGCAGGTGCATGAAGACCGCAATCTACAGTGATGACTCTAGGGCTGCTTAACGGCTGACTTGCCCTATGCCCGGCAAAGGCATGTGCCATGGTTTTATGAGCAAGATGGCGGTGCTGCTGGCGACCCAGGCCAAAGTCCAGCACATCGCACGGCCTTTCGACGGAAGATGAAAAACTTTGGCGAATGCTTTGCCTCTTGCGTTAGGCTAGCCACTGCGAGTTGCCCGGCAGAGGCGACCGTTTACCGCCAGGCGTGCGTCACTTCCGATTAAATTGCGAGGTTACGTCATGGCCATCACTTCCCAGGATATCTGCAACGCCGCAGAGCAGCTCAATGGTTTCGTCGGCTTTCATGGCAAGCGCGGCGTTCACATCGTGCGATTTTCCGAAGACGCTTTCGGCATGGACGTGGCCGACGACAGCATTACCCCCTGCAGCGAATTCGTCTGGCGGCCCGAGCAAGGGCTGCGCATGGCCTTGTGCCGCGAACGCCTGGCACTGTTGCTGGAGCAGCATGTGGACGACCGCTTGAACATCGGCGAGCCTTTGCGTACCTATTTGCGGCGCAGCGATTTGCCCGAGATCGTGGCCGAACGCAACATCCGCTGACAGCCCGCCGTTGTGTAGGAACACGCTTGCGCTGCGACAAGGCTGCTCCTACAACAGGCCCTGCGCCGAGCTTTCGGGTAGCTGTCGCAGTAGCGCTTCGAGGCTGTCTTTATCCAACGGTCGGCTCAGGAAATACCCCTGCACTTCATGGCAGTGGTCCTTCTCCAGCGTTCTGAGCTGCTGTTCACTCTCCACGCCCTCGGCCGTCACCGTCAGCCCCATGGCTTCGCCCAGGTTGATGATGGCCTGGACCACGGCGCGATCGCTACCACTGGTGTTGTTCAGCCCGGCGATGAAGCGTTTGTCGATCTTTATGCTGTCGAACGGGTAGGTGCGCAGATAGCCCAGGGACGAATAACCGGTACCGAAGTCGTCCATGTTCAGGCGAACTCCCAGTTCCTTGAGTGACAGCATGGTGCTGAGTGCGCCTTCAATGTCGTTGAGCATCACGTTTTCGGTAATCTCCAGCTCCAGGCGCTGGGCGGGGAACGCGGTTTCCAGCAGGATCTCGCGCACATCGGCCACCACGTCGCTGCGCAAGAACTGTGCGGGCGACAGGTTGACCGAAATCAACAGGCCCGCCGGCCAGTCATGGGCCGTGCGGCACGCCTCGCGCAGTACCCAGCGGCCCAGCGCGACAATGATGTCGCTCTGCTCGGCCAGCGGGATGAACGTGTCGGGCCCCAGCAGCCCTTCCTGCGGGTGTTGCCAGCGCAGCAGGGCTTCGACCGCGACGATGCGTAGGTCGCCCAGGCGATAGCGCGGCTGGTAGTGCAGCTCGAACTCCTGGTTCTGCAGGGCCCGCCGCAAGTCATTCTCCAACTGCCGGCGGTACTGGATCTGCTGGTTCATTTCGGCGGCGAAATAGCGCCAGGTGCTCTTGCCATCTGCCTTGGCCTGGTACAGCGCGATGTCGGCGCAGCGGATCAGTTCGCCTGCATCGAAACCCAGCGTGCGGCTCTGTGCAACGCCAATGCTGGCACCTATGTGCAGTGGCTGGTTGTCAAAGACGATGGGTTGCTGCAACAGACCGATCAGGCGTGCGCAGAAGCGATCGACTTCGCTGCGGTTATCCATGCCATTGAGCACCAGGATGAATTCGTCACCCCCCAGGCGCGCGACCAGGTCGACATCGCGGGTGCTGTCGCGCAGGCGGGTCGCCACCTCTTGCAGTACGGCGTCACCGGCGGCGTGGCCGAGGGAGTCGTTGATCGGCTTGAAGTTGTCCAGGTCCAGCAGCAGTAACGTGAGTGGGGGCGAGTCGCTGCCGCGCAACAATACTTGCTCCAGATGCCTGGCGAGTTTGTTGCGATTGGCAAGCCCGGTCAGCGGGTCGTGCAGCGAGAGATGCTGGATGCGCGCATGGGCGTCGACCTCGTCGGTGATGTCGCTGGCGGTACCGCGAAAGCCGGTTGGCTTGCCGTCGTACCAGATCGCCCGCGCCGAAATGCGGCAATAGCGGTTCTGCCCGTTGTGGTCACGGTAGGTGCAGCGCAGGTTCGCCAACTGCTGCGGGTCGGCAGCGGCCAAAGCGTCGAACCAGGGTGACAGTGGCGTGGTATCGCAGGCCAGCAGCTGGTTGACGGGCTGGCCCAGCCACACGTCCACCGGGTAACCGGTAACGCTGACGAAACGCTGAGAAAGGTAGGTCAGGCGTTGTTGTCGATCGGTTTCCCAGATCCAGTCGGAAGCCGCTTCGGCCACTGCGCGAAAACGCTGCTCGCTGGCTTCCAGGGCCTGGTTACTCTGTTGCAGGCGTTTCAGGCTGAGGTCGATGGCACGGGAGCTGCGCAAGGCATGACGGAACAGGTAAAGCATCACCAGGCCCAGTATCAGCAGGGCGCAGAGCAGCGGAGGGAGCATTGCCCACAACAGTTGCCGCCCCGGCAGCGGGCTTGTCCAGGCCAGGTGGTAGCCGGTATCGCCCAGTTCGATGCGCTGGTGGCCATGCGCGCCTGCGCTGTCTTTCTCGACATGCATGCCAGCCAGGCCGGCGCCGGTGCCCAGGCGCGTGAGCTTGTCCTCGGTCAGTTGATCGACGAACAGCATGACCGGCGCCTGGTTCACTTCGCTGTCCGAAACGTCCCTGTCGGGGCGTATGGCGGCGGCGCTGAGTACTGCCGGCCAGCCGTTGAACAGCACGAAGCGGGTGATTTGTTCACGCGCGCTGGCGGCACCTCGCGCTTCGCTGATGATGGGCTGCAGGGACGCTTCTATATAAGTACTGGCATCGGCTTCGCTGGGCTTGCCTTTGAACAGGGCATAGGTGGTGCGTTGGTCGTCCACCACGAATACGCCTTCATAACCACTGGCGCTGTACAGTGATTCGCCAACGTTCTTCTCTTCATAGGCCCACTTCCAGTCCGCCTTGCCGGACAGGTGTTCAAACGCGGCATCCCATACGGCATAGCTGGAAAGGAACTGGCGTGAGGCGAGCAGGCGTTGCTCGAGGGCCTGGGTGGCATGGAAGGCGCTGCGTTGCTGCTCTTGGCGATCGAGAGTGGCGGCAATATTGAGCAGTGCGCCCAAGGTGACCAGGCATGCCAGGGCGAAAACCGCGCAAAAGCCTGCAAGCAAGCGGCGGACTTGAAATCGGGGGGTGGGAAGGGTGGGTGGAAGGTTGGCGGTCCTGGCCATGCGTGAGCAACTCCTTCAAGAACAGCTGCCTCCCACTGGGCAATCAGGAAGGAAGTTCAGTCAGGATAGGCCAGCCTGAGCACGGTGGCCTCGCTTTGCGCGAAATTGACCTGGTCGCGGCCACCGTGCTTGGCGGTGTACAACGCTTTGTCGGCCTGTTCGAGCCAGTGTTCGGGCGATTCGAGGTCGGCCTGGAAGGCGGACAGGCCGATGCTGAGGCTGATACGCAAATGCGGCAGTTGCGCATTGCGGTAGTTCGCCACCCGCTCGCGCAAGCGCTCCATGGCCTGGCAAGCCTGGGCCTCATTAGTGTCTGGCAGAATCACGCAGAACTCGTCGCCGCCATAGCGCCCGGCCTGGTCAACGTCACGCAGGTTGCGTTTGAGCTCTTCGCTCATCTGCCGTAGCACGCAATCGCCGACCACATGACCAAACGTGTCGTTGATGGTCTTGAAGTGGTCGATGTCGATGAGGGCGATGACCGCCTGTTGCTGTTGTTGCTGGCAGGTCTGGAACTTGACCAAGAGCAGGTCTTTCCAGGCACCGTGGTTGAGCAACCCGGTCAGGCTGTCGGTAAGGCTAAGCGCACTGAGGCGGCGCTTGTGTTCTGCCAGCTTGATTGCCAGTTGGTAGCAGACCCAGCCAAGGGCCAGTGGATACAGCGTGAGCATTGGCAGGCAGGCGTAAACCTGCAGAGGCGTGGCATTGAGCTGCAGCCCGGGGCCGAGCACAAGCGTGGCCAGGAGCATGCCGGCGAGCTGCGCCAGCACGCCACGTGCTACCAGGCGCTTGCCGCCTGCGGCGACGTTGTTCATGGTCATCATCGACAGTACGGTCACGCTGGGCAGCGGGTTGAACTGCATGGCGGCGGTCCAGAAGCCCCCCATCAGCGAGTCCAGCAGCAGGTTGCGTTGCTCTGCCTGATAAGGCGTTGTCGAGTGGATCGCCCACAGGTAGGCCACATGGGGCCAGAGAATGCCGTTGAACAGCATCAGCAGCCAGACCCAGGTGGGCGGCGACAGTGGCGCCAACGCTGCCATGACACTGAACAGGCCGATGCCCATGCCAATGATGCGCGGCAGGTAGATGCGTTTGACGAAAGAAAGTCCCTTGCCGCTGCGGTTGTCCATCATGGTTATCGTTCTTCTGTTAAGGCGCCGCTTATCGCATAACTCGTGTGAATATTGTTGAACAGTGTTTCATCTATGAAAAATGACCTTACAAGCCAATTCACGGTTGATGCGATCACTGTGGGGTAATATGAAGGCTTTCCTGGTGCTCGGAGTGCTGATGCTCATGTCTCCCTTGGCTAACGCTGCCGGCGAGCCGGCGCCACAGCGAGACGGCCGGTTCCACAATCAGGCACGCCTGCCTCAGGATGGCGTGATGAAGAAGCTGCGTATCGGCCTCAAGTACCTGCTTTTGCGCAAGCCGCCCGAAACACGTCCCGCCACCGCTATCGCCGTGCAGCCCATGACCCGGCAGCAGGTGCTCGATGCACCTGATCACAGCCTCTGGCGCTTGGGCCATTCCACGATATTGCTCAAGTTGCGTGGGCGTTTCTTTATTACCGACCCAGTATTCGCCGAACGCGCCTCACCGGTGCAGTGGGCGGGGCCGCAGCGTTTTCATGCCGCACCGCTGGGTCTGGACGAGCTGCCGCCGTTGGCCGCGGTAATTTTGTCGCATGATCACTTCGACCACCTGGATGAGCAGGCGATTCGTCGGCTTGCCCCACGTACCGGGTTTTTCCTGGCACCGCTCGGCGTGGGCGACCTGTTGATTGAATGGGGCGTCCCGGCAGAAAAGGTCCGTCAGCTGGATTGGTGGCAGGAGACCGAAGTCGAGGGTGTGCGTTTCATCGCGACGCCGGCGCAGCACTTTTCCGGGCGTGGATTGTTCGACAGCAACCGGACCTTGTGGGCGTCCTGGGTGATGGTCGATGAACAGCTGCGGTTGTTCTTCAGTGGCGACACCGGTTACTTCGATGGTTTCAGGCAGATCGGCGAGCGCTTCGGGCCTTTCGACCTGACCCTCATCGAGACTGGGGCTTATAACGTCGCCTGGCCGAACGTACACATGCAGCCGGAGCAGAGCCTGCAGGCACACCTCGATCTGAAGGGGCGCTGGCTGCTGCCGATCCACAACGGCACGTTCGACTTGTCCACCCATGGCTGGCAGGAGCCCTTCGAGCGCATTCTGGCCCTGACCGCGCAAGCGCAGGTACGGCTAAGCACACCGCAGATGGGGGAGCGGGTCAGCCTCGACTCGCCCTATGCCGGGCAGAACTGGTGGCAACCAAAGCCTGCGCATGAGCGCGGGCGCTCGGCAGAGCGTGCAGTGGCAGTGCGCTGAGGGTCATCTTTCAGTGTCTTTCTGGTGAGGGGAGGGCGGCGCTTGGTCGTCCAGTAACCGCGAGGGCGGCTTGCCGCTGTCACTGCGCACCTGCGCATGGCTGATCAGCGCGAAGATGAAGCTGCCGCCAATGATGTTGCCGGCCAGGGTCGGCAGGGCGAATTGCATCCAGAAACTGCGCCAGGTCTCTTCGCCGGCCCAGACCAGGTAGGACACCTCGACCGAACCCACGACTATATGAGTGAAGTCGCCCAAGGCCATGAAGTACGTGATCATCAGGATGATCCAGATCTTGGCGTGCTCCATCGACGGAATCATCCAGACCATGGTGGCGATCATCCAGCCCGAGACAATGCCTTTGGCGAACATCTGGCTAATGTCATTCTTCATTACCTTGCGACCGACCTCAAGGAAGGCCACGTCGGTCTTGCTGTCGAAGATCGGCAGTTCAAGCATGACCCAGGCCACCAGCAGGGTGCCTGCCAGGTTGCCGAGCAACACCACGCTCCAAAGGCGCAGCAGGCGGCCGAAGTTGGCCAGGGTAGGCGAGGTCATTACCGGCAGCACGGCAGTCAGCGTGTTCTCGGTGAACAGTTGCTGGCGGGCGAGGATTACAGCAAGGAAACCGGCACTGTAGCCAATGCTCGCGATCACCTGGGCGCTGTCCCCAGCGGGAAGGCGCGCATAGAACAAGCCCATTGCCATGAGCGATAGCCCCATGGACAACCCTGCGGCCAACGCCGACCACCACAGTGCTGCAAGCGTGCGTTCGAGCTCCTGATCGCCCTGGTAGCGAATGATTTCGTGCAGCACCGCTGCTCGCGGTGGCTGATTTTGGCTGACTTCCTGCTCTTCGTCCGCCGAGAGGCCTGGCGTTTTCTCGCTTTGCGCATCGCTCATGATCGCCATGCTCCGTGGGGTGTTTATCTACAGATCGGTTACGCCTTCATTAGTTGCGGGTGACCGTGAAAGGCGATTGGAAAGTTTTTTCAGATCAAGGTGTTGACTCTGAATTTAAAGCGCGTATTATTCGCCTCCTCGCAGCGATGAACGCTTCGGGGCAAGCGGTAAGTTGTTGAAGTTGAAGGCTTTCAAAAGAAAGTGGTGGTAAAAAACTTCAAAATAAACGCTTGACAGCAAATGAGGAAAGCGTAGAATGCGCGCCTCGGTTGAGACGAAAAGCTCTTAACCAAACGCTCTTTAACAAATTGAATCAAGCAATTCGTGTGGGTGCTTGTGAGTATGGACTGGTAGTCACAAAGATTATCAGCATCACAAGTGACCATGCGAGAAATCACATAGTCATTTGAGATTGCTGAGCCAAGTTTAGGGTTTCTTAAAAACCCAAGCAGTATTGAACTGAAGAGTTTGATCATGGCTCAGATTGAACGCTGGCGGCAGGCCTAACACATGCAAGTCGAGCGGATGAGAAGAGCTTGCTCTTCGATTCAGCGGCGGACGGGTGAGTAATGCCTAGGAATCTGCCTGGTAGTGGGGGACAACGTTTCGAAAGGAACGCTAATACCGCATACGTCCTACGGGAGAAAGCAGGGGACCTTCGGGCCTTGCGCTATCAGATGAGCCTAGGTCGGATTAGCTAGTTGGTGGGGTAATGGCTCACCAAGGCGACGATCCGTAACTGGTCTGAGAGGATGATCAGTCACACTGGAACTGAGACACGGTCCAGACTCCTACGGGAGGCAGCAGTGGGGAATATTGGACAATGGGCGAAAGCCTGATCCAGCCATGCCGCGTGTGTGAAGAAGGTCTTCGGATTGTAAAGCACTTTAAGTTGGGAGGAAGGGCAGTAAGCGAATACCTTGCTGTTTTGACGTTACCGACAGAATAAGCACCGGCTAACTCTGTGCCAGCAGCCGCGGTAATACAGAGGGTGCAAGCGTTAATCGGAATTACTGGGCGTAAAGCGCGCGTAGGTGGTTTGTTAAGTTGAATGTGAAAGCCCCGGGCTCAACCTGGGAACTGCATCCAAAACTGGC